>PMUF01000649.1 GCA_003167015.1 Chitinophagaceae bacterium
GGAAGGAGGATCAGGCAAGATCAGCCATCTTCCGGATGTCCCGCTGGTCCATGGCTATAACAAGGTGGATATCGATCTGACCGAACTGGGTCTGGAAGCCGGCAAGCACTATATGCTGAAGGTATATCCCTTTAATGAGCCGCCCATAGTGATCAGGTTTGTCTACCAGGAAAACAATGCCGTCAACCCATGAATAAGCGAATGATCCTTTGGAGTTCCGTGACCCTGATGCTGGCGATGACTGCGTGCCGGCCCAGGCCGATGGCTGCTCTTGCCGAGCCAAGGCACCTGATCCTTATCCATCAACCGAAGCAGGACCTATACCTGGACCGGCTCGATAACCGCGCCGTGCTGCAACACGCGGACACGACGGGTCAGACGACCTTTTGCTCTTTCCTGGTGGGGTGGCGGGATAGTCTCAAGGTCACCGACGCCAAACGTGTAATGGAAAAGGAGAAGTATATCCAGTACAGCATGCAACGGGACTGGTCGGCAATCATTGCGGGTGACACCTTAAGGCCAGTGTTCCTGCAGGAAAAGCCGTACCTGGATGGCGAGCTGAGGGAGATGGCACTGGTATTTGAAATTCCCGGAAACTACCATGCGGATACGCTGGTTTACCGCGACACCTATGGCACCTGGGGGACACAGGTTTTTGTATTGACTGAAAAATAACTATACGCATGATCATGACCGGAAGAAACAGAAAGAAAACAATCGCCGCCTTTTTCCTAACCCTGCTTTTGGCGCAGAACTTTTATCCGGCGGCGGCCTATGCCCTGACTTCGGGGCCTTCACAGCCGGAGATGCAGAAATTTTCGGCCGCGGGCGCCGGCGATATGGTCGACCTGTTCAGCGGGGATTTCAAATACGACATCCCTTTGATGGACGTGGGCGGGTATCCCCTGAACCTGACCTATCACAGCGGTGCAGAGATAGAAGATGAGGCATCGTGGGTAGGTGTGGGCTGGACCCTGAACCCGGGCAGCGTCAACCGGACCATGCGGGGTTTGCCGGATGATTTTACCGGGGATAACACGGATGGGACGCAGGATGTCATCCAGACCATCCAGCACCAAAAGAATTATACAAAGATCGGCGGGCGGGTTACCGTCAAAGGTACCGTGTTCGGCTGGACCTTTGGAGAACCCAGTCTTTATCTTGGCGTTTATAAGGACAACTATTGGGGGATAGGCGCCGAACTGGGCGCCAGCCTGAACTTCGACGTCGACCAGACCAACTGCACCACCCTGACGGCAGGGCTGAAGCTCAGTACCGACAGCAAGAATGGCGTGACCGTGACCCCCAGCTTCGGGTTGACAGCTTCGTATGAAGACAACACGGAGGTCAACAACCTGTCGCTGTCCGGCAGTTTTAAATACAACACGCGCGAAGGGCTCAAAAGTATTAACCTCGACCAATCGTTCGGCGGTAAGCCGGCCAATTGCAGCGGCAATGCCTCCAGCCTGGGCTTCGCCTCCTTTACAAAAGATTTTGCGCATACCTATACGCCCAGCTTTTCTTACAATACGCAGAACAGCAGCACGACCTTTTCCTTCGATGCGGGCCCTACGGCAGGGGTTTATGGAGGCATTGGCGGTACGGGTTATGTGACCACTCAAACGAATGTGGAACCGCATTCCACCGTGCCGGCCTACGGCTATCTTAACTATGCCAATGGCCGGAACAACCCTGCCGCCCTGCTGGACTTCAACCGCGAAAAGGATGGGCCGTATATCACCGGCGCCCCGGCTATTCCCGTGCCTGTTGCAACGGAAGACTATTTTGAAGCGACAAGCCAGGCGGGAGCGCAGGAGTTCCGCCCTTACTATAATGGGGACTATATCGTCTATGACCGGCCTTTCACCAATAAGAACAGTTCATTCGATGCAGGGGTGACGATTGGCTTTGGCGACATCTTCCAGGCCGGCGGCCAGCTGAGTCTCACCAGCGGACAGGGGATGACGCATGTATGGCCGGGACCGGACGCGGGCGGCAATAACCAGTTCATAACTTATGTAACGCCCCAGCCTCCGCCCTCGCCTGCTCCCTATTACGAGACTGTATTCTTCAAGCAAGCCGGGGAAAAAACGGCGACAGACATGACCTATTACGGTGAGATAGGGACCAACAATACCGAACAGGTGGGGCTCTCCGGCGCTGCCGGTACCTACCCCATCCTTACGACTTCGGGCGCTGTTAACACTATTGGCATGTGGCCGCCTTTCTTTGGCAATGGCGCGATACAGTCGTATGCCCGGCGGATAAAGACCTCTACGTTCAGCTATCTAACGGCGCAGCAGGCGTCACTATATGGGCTGGATAAGAAGATCAACGGTCAGCCCCGGGTGGATCAGACAGTGCACAAACCCCATCACATCTCCGAGATAACGGTGACGGATAAGGACGGCAAACGCATGGTATATGGATTACCTGTCTATAGCACCGACCATGAGGAAGTCTCGATGAGCGTGGCCGGTAAAACACCCGGCACCATCACCTTTGACACCGCCCGGCAGACGGGTTTGATCCCCTACAATGCGGGGGCCGACAATAGCGAGAGCAACAACCAGGGGCGGCACAATCTTTACAACCGGAAGATTATCCCACCCTATGCCACCTCCTATCTGCTGACCGGTATTCTATCTCCCGATTATGTGGACCTCACCGGAAACGGCATTACCGATGACGACCCGGGCACGGCCGTCAAGTTCCAATATACCAAATCGGTACCGTACACCTGGCGGGCGCCTTATGAGCACGATACGGCCAATTACAATGAAGGTTATCTCAGCGATCAAAGCGATGATAAGGGAAGCTATGTTTTCGGGACCAGGGAGAACTGGTATCTCGATACCATCCGAAGCAAGGCCCTCGTCGCTGTATTTTATACCAGCGCCCGACAGGACGGCCTGGGTGTGATCGATGAGAACGGCGGCAGGAACTCGTCGGACACGCTGCAGGAGCTGGACAGCATCCGGCTCTTTTCCTCCGCCGACCTTCTTAAGAACCCCACCGGCGCTATCCCCATCAAGGTGGCACATTTCCAGTATGACTATTCGCTGGTGCCGGTGGTCCCGAACAACTCGGGAAAGTTCGTTCCCGACCCCGCTAACGCGACCAATAACCTGAATGCCTTAACAGGCAAGCTGACCCTGAAGAAGGTTTGGTTCACCTTCGGTATCAGCAGCAGGGGGCAGACCAACCCATATATTTTTTCGTACGATATGCGGCCGATCAGCAGTATCCCGGGGGTGAATGAGCACCAGAACCCTAATAGCCAGGAGGCAAACGACCAGTACACGCAACGCCAGACCGACCGGTGGGGAACCTACCGGCAAAACTATTTGACGACGCCTACCCATGTCTTTAACAATTCCGAGTTCCCCTATTCCAGCCAGGTTACCGATTACGGCACCTATGATGAACAGCTGCTGGCGGACAGGCTGGCTTCCAAATGGCAGCTGGACAGCATTACTACGCCCACCGGCGGGATCAT
The DNA here is from genome assembly GCA_003167015.1 of Chitinophagaceae bacterium. Classification (GTDB taxonomy): domain Bacteria; phylum Bacteroidota; class Bacteroidia; order Chitinophagales; family Chitinophagaceae; genus Puia. The sequence continues at coordinate 3,500 of PMUF01000649.1, forward strand.
CTCCGTTCAATACGAATCCGATGACTACTCGTATGTCCAGGACCAGAAGGCCATGATCATGTGCCCCCTGGCAGGCGTGGGTGCGGCGGGCAGCAATACGGGTCTGATCAGCACGAACATGCTGTATGTCACGGTACCGGTTGCACCGGCCTCGCCCGCCGATTTTGTCAGCACGTATCTGAGCGGGCCAAACGGGCAGAATCTGGACAATATATTCTATAAGATGTCTACGAATATCGACAATAAGGGTCATTATGAATATGTCTATGGTTACGCGGAGATCGACTATAGCAAATCTTTCGTGCAGGGATCCGACCCGCACATGTATGGCATACCGTTGAAGACGGTCAGCGGCTACAACCCGGTGTCCGTCCAGGCCTGGCAGCTGTTGCAGACTGACCTGCCGCAATTCGCCTATGCCAACTATGATAATTCCAATGTCGACAACCTGGCGGGCAGCGTGGTGGCGGCGGTAAAATCTATCATACAGGCTTTTGTCAATCTGCGGGAGCTGGCCGAGTCCTTCGATGAGATGGCTGCCGGCAGTCATTATGCCAACACGGTGGATCTCAGTCACAGCGTGATCCGCCTGAACTACCCGGTTGGCAAAACAAACGGCATAACCTCCGCAGCCCGGCCGACCTATGGGAAACTGGGCGGGGGCAGCCGCGTCCACAGTGTGGAACTAAGTGATAACTGGAATAGCATGGCATCGCCGGGCACGTCGATATCCTATGGGATCCGGTATGACTATACGATGACGGACGACAACGGTCACCTGATCTCTTCCGGCGTCGCATCTTATGAGCCGGAGATCGGAAACGAAGAAAACCCTTTCCATCAACCCATGGATTATACTGAAAAGGTGGAGTGGGGATTAGATCGCTATCACTTTATGGAAAAGCCTTTTGGCGAATCCTATTTTCCAGCGCCTTCCGTAGGCTATAGCCAGGTGAAGGCGACGTCTTATGGCGCCGATTACAGCAACCAGCAGCAGCCGGTGATCCGGATGAATACCGGCTATACCCTTAGCCAGTTCTATACGGCGCGGGATTTCCCGACGCAGGTAGACTATCTGCCGCTGCAGGAGCTTAATTACGAGAACGACCTGACCCTGCTGTTGTTTGCGGCTCAATATACCAACCGGGTGACTACCTCCCAGGGCTTCAAGGTGATCACAAACGATATGCACGGCAAACAGAAATCGATACAGACCGTTGACAACAATGGCAACCTGATCACTTCAACACAATATTTCTACAATGTCAACGATCAGAATGCGCAGGAAAAGACCTTGAACAACACCGTACTGGCGCTGGATGCCTACAATGAGATAGTCCCATCCGGGATTTTGATCGGTACGGATGCCGAACTGGTGACGGACATGCGGGAAAGCTCCAGCACCGATCAGGGTACCAGTGTCGGAGTTTATCCCGGCGGGATGTGGGCCTTTATACCTATTCCTTATGTGGGTTTCAACTATAACGCCTCCTCCAGCCTTCGGACCTACAATTCCGCTTCGACGATCAAGGTCATCCATCAGTACGGCCTCCTGCAGGAGGTGAGGACCACCCAAAACGGGTCGACCCTTACCGCCGACAACCTGCTTTGGGATGCACAGACGGGAGAAGTATTGCTGACCCGTAACCAGAATGAATTCAACGATTATACTTATACCCTGAACTATCCCGCCCATAGGGCTTATGATGGGATGGGCAGTGCGTATGAAAATCTCGGCGGTATCTTTTCCGGCTTCCAGACCGATGCGGGCGGAACCCTCGCCGGCACCCCGTACGATCCGGCCCTGTACAATACCTATCTGTCGCCGGGAGACGAGCTGGTGGACATCGACCCCAACACTTATTCCCATGGCTGGCTAATGCAATCGGCCAACGGTACGTTTCATTTTATCGATTCGACCGGAAATTTTATCGCGAACGCCAATGGAACATACATGGTGGTGCGGTCCGGAAGGCGGAATATGCTCAACGCCAGCGCCGGTTCGGTGGTGATGATGAATAACCCGCTGGTGGCGGGTGGCGCCGGCTATATCCTGCAGGACAATGTGAATCAAAATATCCTGGACGCGAAGGCCGTGGCGTACAAGGATGAGTGGGGCGCGCCGGTGCCGAATTTTCTGACGGCGTCTTCTCATCAGTCATATACCCTTCCGCCATTTTTTCAGCCCGGTATTCCCGACTACAATGTAACGAACTCGGGTTCACCCCCAACATCCGATTGCAGTGGGTATACGTTCCAGGCCTCTGTAGCCCGCGGAGGACTCCTATCCAACGCACAACCACTATCTACCGCACAACCTCTATCCATCGTACAACCCCTTTCCACTGTTACACGTGGTTTTATAGACTATGGGGCCGACCCCTATGGTAATGCTCAGCCGCCCGCCGGCAGCGTCCTTAATTCTGTCACATTAACCCTTACGTCGCCCACCGGCACGACAAACAATCCCACAGGACTGAGTGCGGCCTATATCGAAAGAGTAACACAGGAAATAAGTTGCGGGGGGGTGACAGCATGGCCACAACCACAGGTCACTACATCGAACTGGGTGGCGGTGCCCGCTATGTCGACCACCAATGCGGCAGGCAATCAGACCTTTGTCATGGATATTACGGCCATGTATAACGAATGGGCCAATATGGCTCAGAAAGACGATCCGGATTTTGCAGTTGCTATTGTCCTGGCCGACGAGACGACCCAATTAAGCCGCGGGTTGGTTTTTGAAGGTCCCTTTTACAGCGACGGCCCTACTTTGACATTTAATTACGGCATACCTGGTCAATGCACCAACCCTGTGAACCAGGTCTTCAACCCCTACTATGCAGGGGTCAAGGGCAACTGGCGGCCCCAGTACAACTACGCATACCTGTCCGACAGGATGCAGACGCCGGGCGATCCCAGCCAGATTGGCGGCACGAATATCCGGACCTCGGGTTATTACAGCAGCTATACGCCCTTCTGGCTATACAACTTCAACAATAGCACCGACAGTTGGGTGCTGACACCCATTGCGCCGGTACCCGGCTCGCCGGGCGTCGTGGCCGATCCAAGGTGGGTATGGAGCACGCAGAGCGTCTACTATGATCAGAAAGGCAATGAGATCGAGAGCACTGATGCGCTGAATCGCTACAGCGCGGTGCTCTTTGGTTACGACCAGTCGCTGCCGACGGGAGTGGCGGCCAATGCCCGGCGTAATGAGATCGCCTTTGAAGGGTTTGAAGACTATTATTTCAACCTGCTCAATACAGCGACCATCCCCTGCCCATTGACAAACCGCCAGCTGAACATGGGTTTTACGCTCCAGGGAGATCAATATTGCAACAGCGGCGGTTGTATCGCGAACAGCCCGGCAGCACCTACTCATACCGGCAATTATAGTTACAACCTCACCGGCACGTTGAACCTTGCCGCGCCTGCGGGCAGCGCTACGCCGCCTTCACAATTCCTGGGCTTCGACGCCGCGGGCCATGGGATCCTGCTGGCCAACGAGCAGGCCGCGGGATTTGCGCCCATCCCCGGCAAACAGTACCTGCTGAGCCTTTGGGTGTATGACGGCGACTCTGCCTCCAATCTCATCAACGGGCTGCAAGTCAATATCAACGGAAATAACATCGATCTGAGCGCCAAAACGGTGCCGGTCGTAGAGAACTGGAAGCAACTGAACATCACCTTCACGGCGGGTCCCAGCTTTAACCTGCAGCTCAACGGCAGCGGGAACATCTACATCGACGACCTCCGGTTGCTGCCCTTCAACGGCGAGATGAAGAACTTCGTCTACGACGACCAGAGCCTGCGGCTGATGGGCCAGCTGGACGAGAACAACTTCGGCGTCTTATACGAATACGATGAAGAAGGGACGCCTATCCGGACCAAAAAGGAGACGGAGCGCGGAATAATGACCGTAAATGAGAACCGGCAATCCCTGGTACCACATTGAAATCCTGAAAACCCCAAGAGCAAAAATATGACCTCAAAAAATTTTCTCTTCTCCGCCTTATTGCTGGTGCTTGCCGGTTTTGTCGCCGCCGGCGCAGATGGTTATTGGTGGCGGACGCCCATGCCGGCAGCTGCCAGTGCCAGCGACCTGCCCGACCCCGCCGCGGAATACGGCCGGTTACGGCAACGCTACCAGACCGTAGATTCTGCCATGGATGTCTCCGGGATGATCCGGATCTATGATGGTGAGCACAACGGTAAACTCAAGGAGATCCAACCCTTTCGTTCGGTCCGTAGTAGCAGGCAATACTATTGGCAAATAGGCTATCTCCGCAACTGGTATGATGGAAGTATTCTCCTGGTGGTCGATACGATGCATCGACGGATGACTGTTTCGCGACCGGTGTCGGACAACTTACAGAGCACCGGTCCCTATAAAATGCCGGCAGATCTGTTATTCAGCGATACCGCCCGTTTCCGGCTGAGCGGCACGGTGGAACAGGAGCAGGGGCAGCGGACCCTGACCTTACACAGCGATTACAACCCGGAGATCAGGGTCTGCCGGGTGTATTATGACACCGCCACCTACCGGCTGCACCGGACGGAGATCGAATGGTGGAAGGACCTTTCCGGACGGGATACTGCCGCCGGCAAGGTCTGGCTGGCAAAAGTAGAGTATACCTATTGCCCGCCCAGGATCGATATCTGCAAAGAGATGCGAACCTTTATCACTGTGGGGGCGAATGGGGTAACCCCCACCCTACCCTATGCCAATTTCGACATAAAAGTGAATTTCTAACGTATGATAACACCCAGCTTTTTCAGGAAGGTCCGGCTGCTGATCCTGCTGACGTTCCTGCCCCTGGCAAGCCTCTTCGCTGCCAGCGAATCTTATGTCCAGAGCCTGACCGGGCATTTGAAAAAAGGTGATTCCGTGACCGTGATCGACGATAAGTTCCAGAACCTGCCGTTGGATCAGTGGAACCAGCTAAAACACCTGTCCATCGACGATATCATCACCTTCGAGCTGCGGAAGGATACCAGCCTGAACTATCATACAAAGCCCTTTAGCTGCACACTGAATGTGACCATCAAGTACTTCACCAGCCGGGACCAGCAGACACCCACCGAGATCGATAATATTAACCTGGTGGTCAGGTATGATACGGCAAAGGGCAAGTCCTATGCCGACGTCGCCCGTTACCGATTCAAGAACGCCTTCAAGGTTACAGTTATCATCAATTCCATCAATTCGCCTCAATGGGGGGACAAGCTGCCGGATGTATTCCGGCTGAAGGACCAGATCGTGGTGGAGCGTAAATATCCTTTCGACTCGCGGAGCAAGGGAAACCTGCATCTGGGCGCTTTCGAGCCGGTGGAACCCATGGATTTGCTGGTGGCCAGTGGCCCAAATGAACTGGAGCAGCCCGATCCCATTGGCGATCCCATCGGGGTACAGCTGGTCAACGGACAATTGATCATCTCCTGGGACCCGTCGGCGTTCAGCGGCGCCGAAGAATACGACCTTGAGTGGACCTTTGTAGACAGCATGAGCGTCTGGGGGACGGCCATTGAGAACCAATATGGCGGCCAGGGGCCTTTTACCATCCCTGCTGCTACGGAGACGCAATGGATGACCCATAATTCCACCCGGGTGACAGTCACCTACTCTCCCTACACGATCAACCTGCCTTACCAGAGTGGTTATGTGCTGGTACGAATGAGAAGTGCAACTTACCAGGCTGTCACTAACCTCAGGTTAACCGGCGGATGGGTATATACAATAGACGACCAGGGCCACTCCGCAGTAGCGGTGGTGCCTTACAACGAGCGAAATCTGAATTGGCAGTACACCGGCGCCTTTGCGGAAGAGGGTAAGCGTAAGGAGGTGACCACTTATTATGATGGTTCCCAGCGAAGCCGGCAATCCGTAATGGTCAATAACAGCGACCTTACTTATAAGTCCGACGGTTCGCTCAGTCCGACCGCCGTGGTACAGGAGACCATCTACGATCTCATGGGGCGCCCGGCTGTCAATATCCTGCCGGCGCCCACGAAGAGCAATATCCTTAACTATGTCCCATCGTTCAACCAGAATAACTCCAATACGCCGTTCAACTATGCGAATATCCATATTGACAACGGCAACAATGTCACGTCCTGTGCGATCTCCGGCGACCCTATGAACACGATAAGCGGAGCCTCGCAATACTATTCGCCTTCTAACAGCTTCCTGGATGCGCAGAACCTCGTGAACTATTATTTTAATCCCTATATCCCCGACGCCCAACAGTTTCCCTATTCCCTTACGCAGTATACGCCCGACAATACGGGGCGGGTCGCCAGACAAGGCGGAGTGGGACCGATTTTGCAGGCCGGGGGGGCCAATGATACCCGTTATTTCTATGGCAAGCCAACGATCACGGAATTGCAGCGGATGTTCGGCATGGAGGCGGGTGATGCTTCGCATTACCTGAAGAACATGGTCATCGACCCCAATGGCCAGGCGAGCGTCAGCTATATCGATGCCAATGGAAAGACGATCGCGACGGCATTGGCCGGGAACGCCCCCCCAACGATGGATTCCTTGCCCGGCAACAATTCCAGCGCCATATCGCCGGTCAACGACGTCCTCATCCAGCCGGCAGACTTCACTATAGATGCCGGCAACCTGTTGATGAGCGCGACCTCCACTTATATGTAGGAGACAACGGCCGGCACTTACAGCCTGCAATATTCCGTCAACCCCCTGGCGCTGGTGACCTCCTATGCCGACGGCGCCAGCCAGCTCTGCAACAATTGCTATTATACGATGGCCGTAAAGATCACCGATCCCTGCGGCACTTTGGTGGATAGTTCCACCACCACCCCTTTTACCATCGATGATTTTACCTGTTATGTGAATCCTCAACCGGTGACCCAGACGGTGCACTTCACCGTGGGCCAGCTGGGCACCTA
>PMUF01000446.1 GCA_003167015.1 Chitinophagaceae bacterium
TTCGACAGCACCATCTTCAACCGGTATCACCGGCTGAGCGACGAGACCGGCAACATGAACATGCGCTATGCGGTAAAATTCATCCGCGCCTACATCCTGTCCGCGATCTATATCGCCAACGATGCGACGCAGCCCATGTGGACCAAGGGGGACCCTTATGAGGCGAAGTGGAAGACGCTGTTTAAAGCCGGCAACTAGCCGATAATTACCGCGGAAGGTCGAAGATCACATGCTTGATGGTATATCCATCATACCAGGTTGACGAATTGCGAAATATAGCCTGCTTAAAATCATTGTAACAGAAATTCCGCAACACTATATAGTCGAATAACATCTTCTTGGGCGGATCATAAAACAGCTTGATATACGGCACGAACATAATACAGATAGGAATATCCCTGCCATTGGCAATAGTAATTTCATAGAGATCATATCCCTTTTCCGCCGATTGCTGTTTGGAGAAAGCAACTCCGACGCTGTCTTTCACCTGGCCGAAAGCGAATCTGCCGGCTGAGAAAAAGATTACCAAAAAGGCGATAACTGTTTTTATCATATGGTTACCTTCAATTTAGTGTCCCACCTGGACACTGCTGCAATTCCTCTACCGCACCATGATCTCCCGGGTGCACACCGCTTCCGGAGCCGCGCTACCCGCCGCGCCCCCGGCGCCCGACCCGCCCTGCCGCACCACCCGCAAGATATAAATACCTGCCGACAGTGAGGCCGGTATCTCCCAGCTATCCACCTGTCCCGCTTCGCCTACATCCAATATCCGTTCGGCGATCAGCTGGCCCCGCGTATTCATTAACGTTAATTGGTATTGCCCCGGCTGCGTCTTCCAGGCCAGTTGTATCGCGCCGCCCCGTGAGACCGGGTTAGGGTACATATTGAGATCGGGCGCAGGACGCCAGCCCAATGCCGCCAGGGTATCGGAGACAATTTGTTTAACCGTGTCGGCCAGGATATCCGTGACGCGGGTGACTTTCACTACGGCCACCGCCCCTCCCAATACCCCCGATAACTCGTTCGTTCGCGTCACTGCCGGCGCTACCACGGGCAAGGTGTCACCGGGAAGCCGAGTCGGGGCAGCTTCGGCCATTGCCACTTTTCCCATTTCTACCCTACTGGTATCCGGCACAATCCTCGTCGCCCGCCGTTCCTTCCGGATGACAGGTTGCATTCCGCCAATGCGCGCAATCACTCCCGTCGTCACGAAGGTCAAATCCGTGTCAACCCGCGGCGCCCGCATTTCAATCTTACCCGCCTTCACAGACCGCGTGGTGTCCGACCCTCTCGCCAGCATCAGCAGGCTCGCCAACACCCACGCCCAACCCGACCGCCCGTTCTTCTGCACCGGCGCCGGCATAAGCGTCCGGTTCAATTGGTCGGGCATCAATCGCCCGCAAACATGCTGACCCGCCTGAGACAGATGCCGGATGATCTCCGCATCGCTCATGTCCGTGAAATCCACCACCGTCTTGCAGCAGCTTTGACAATGACGGCCTTTCTCTGTGGGTTGCATCCGGCTCCAGTCCTCCCCGCAGGGAGTCGGGATCTTCAGTTGTAAAGATGGCTTCATATAGCATTTTGCTATAGGATGCAGGAAAAAAGGAATTACATATCCGCCGCCCGATCGCCCTTCCCAAAAATATTTCCCCGATCTTTATGGAAATCTCCCGGCCGCCGCCATTATGACTCCCGCACAAGCCCTCGCGTTGATCGACAACCCACTCCTCAGAGCACTCCCGCATCCTACCCGATGGGCCGATCTCGGCTGTGGCTCAGGTTTATTCACGCTCACCCTCGCCAGCCTTCTCCAACCCGGCAGCACTGTCTATGCCGTCGACCGCCATCCCGCCATCGAGCAGCAATCGACCCCTAACCAGGTCAGCATTCAACCGCAAAAAAATGATTTTGTGAAAAAAGACCTCGGCCTCCGCGATCTCNNGCATTATGTAAAGGATAAACCTGCCTTGCTCAAAACCCTGAAAGCCATCCTCCGCCCGACCCACTTCTTCCTCATCGTCGAATATGACAGGACGAAGCCCGTCCCCGTATGGGTCCCCTACCCGCTGGGCTTCGCAGCGCTGGAGTCACTGTTTCACGCCGCCGGCTACCGGACCATTACCCGGCTCGGACAAATGCCCTCCGCCTTCGGTGGCAGCAACCTCTACGGAGCGGTCATTGCCTGACGACGCGCGCCAACAATCCACCCGCCGCCCTTCCGCACGTATGGATTTTGTCCATGTTCGCATCTGATGATCATGAAATCCCGTTCTTATTTACTGACAGCAGCCATCTTCCTTTGTTCCTGCTCCCAGCGGAACACACCGCCCTATGCGATCCGCGACTTCGACCCCTTGCTGCAACCGTATTTGACAAAGGCGGTCGGCACGGCCGTAGTGGGATTCGATACTGCTACCCTCTATATCGAAAACCACGCAACAGACGACCAGATCACCCGGCTCAGCCAGGCTGAAAGCCCTATGCTGCGAGCGATCGCCTTACGCGAAATGATTCGCCGCCCCGGTTTCAACCACTTCAATGTCATCATGAGTCATCTCGACGACACCGCCATGATCGCCTGGGGCGCCGGAGAATGGGGGATAATGTTTCATACGGTGTCCGACGATATGATCTCCAATGGACTGTGGAAAACAAAAGCAGACCACGACAGAACGGCGGATGAAATTATCCGAAAACATGATTATTTAGCGGAAGCCTACTCCGCCCTGAATTTCATGCCCCTCAAGCCCGATTATTACCCACACCTTAAAATCATGATCCTCCGGGACCGACCCTTCGAACAAATAGAAAAGGCACTATTCACCCTGGCGAAGTACAAAAAGATGGCGGATATCCCGCTGATCAGCCAACTGCTGACGCAACACGCGTGGGAAATGAGCTCTATGTCATTCGGTTTGATGGAGAATTTCCCGGACACGGCTTACCTGGAAATATTGACGAAGTATTACCCCCGAAGATTCTATCGTAAAATATGTGTCGATCATCAAGTAGAGACCAGCGCCAGATATATCGATGCGCTGGCATCCTATAAGACAGCACGCTGCGCCCAGATACTCGCTGCTATGCTGGACCGAAAGCCTTTCGCGCCCTGCGCCGCGGATACCTTTACGATAAAAGATGCCGTGCTTCGTGCCATCTGGAATAACCCCTGCCCCGCCTATGACAAATTGCGTACCCGGATCAGCGCCATCATGCATGAAATACTAAGACGCGACACCACCGATATAATGCCTGCCGAATCAATCCCGCAGGCAGTATTTCCGGAACCAGGCGCACCCGTCCGCTGGTAAGCCCCCCTATGCCTTCTGCCCGTTCGCATCATCTTTTTTCTTCTTCTTCGCTTTCTTCTCTTCCTTCGCCTTCTTCTTTTCCTCTTTCCGAATCTCTTTCTTACTCCTGTCCTGCCCGACCGCAGGGCTGGCCCTTCTAGTATCGGTCGCGCCCTCGCGCGCCCTCTTCTTCTCCACCTTGCCATTGGTGATCTTCACCCCATTCACAGAATTGATATTGACGGAATTCTCCAACGCCGGGTACAGCGCCTGGATAAAGCCATTGCGCAGCACCTGCCCGATAATATACCAGGTATTGATATTAGGATCACGCAAGTCGCCGGAGAACTCGATCCGCGTCGCCAGCTGATCCTTGCCTTTATTCTTCACGACCCAGTTCACCGCGCCAATCAGCGCCTCCCAGGCCAGCTTCAGCGGATGCGATTTATCCTCCTTCCAATTCACCACCCGCAGGTCCTTGATGATCGGCTTGGCATAACCCGTCAGCTTATGATCCTTCGCCGCCGCCTCGGTATAAATGCTCAGCGAGCCCTGCTTCACATCGAATTTCCCATATGCGCTGAGGAAGTCGTTCAGCTTCGCGACATCCATATCCAATAGCTCTGCCTTGGCTTCGAACGTCGGGATGGAATCCAATGCGTCCAGCTTCATATGCAGGGTCGCATGGCCGCCATAAATACCATTGCAGGTAGCCTCCACCGTGGAAGGGAGCTCGACCGACTGCTTAAGCACATTGGACAGGTTCGTCGCGAGGATGTGTATCTCCGTGGCAAAAATGTTGACCTTCGGGTCGCTGTAGAAATCGCGATAATGGATTTCCCCGTCAAGAATCTCGAAGCGGTTAATCTTCAGCGGCATCAACTTGCCCACTACGGCAGTCCAGCTCTGCGTCGGGATCTCCGTCTGCGAAGTTTCCTTGGTCGGTCCCTTGGCGAAATTGATGATAGGGTGCAAGACGATGATCTTGCCGACAATGCGTCGATGAAATAGCGCTCCCCATTCAACGGACAGGTCAATGGTTTCTGCCGAGAAAAAGGGAACGGGAATTTTGCCACCTGTTTTGTCCAGTTTGATCGTCTTGATCGTATACGCACCCCGGATCAGGGCCACGTCGATATCGTCGACGTGACCCGTATAACCCGGAATAGTCTGTAATTCTTTATTGACAAAACGCAAGAGAATATAAGGCAGGGCTATCCTGAACGCGATCAGAATGACCAGCAGCGACCCCACCACCATCCACACTATCTTCCGCCGCCGCCGTTGTTTGGGCGTCTTCGGCGCTTTGGCCGCTTTGGGGGCCCTGGACATAGCCATAATTGTTTTTCCCTACTTAGGCAAAGGGAGTGCCACGCCTTTTTAACACCTTCTTTTGGGAAAAACCCCGGAATTTTGTGCCATGCAACTGTATACGCTCATTTTGCTCTTCGCCCTCGCTCAACCCGCCGTCGACATCTCAGCGCCCTCGCGCGTCCTCTTCTCGAACGGGCTCTGGCCTACCCAGTGCCGCGTCATCGGCACCGCCAACCTGAAAGCCATCGGTATGGGCATACCCTATAACAATAGTTTCAAACTAGCCTACGACCTCCGCATCCACATCGACCCCACCGGAAAAACCTCCGTCGACGTCTCCTATCAGGGTCATTCCTCTACCATGAAAGGAATGCTCGTCAACGATAGCCTGATTCAATTGAACATGGGCCAGGACGTTCCGCAAAATTTTCAGGGCGATGGCTTTTCCGCATCCCTTAAAGGCACTATTAAAAATGGATTTCTTAGCCGCATCAATAATAAGATACGCATGTTTATTCACGTCGATGCCGATGGTACCATCCTCTGGCAGGGCCTGACTATTCCCGTGACCGGGAAGGTCGAGACCGATACCCACAATTGATCGGCGCAGCTTACTGAAAATAAATATCTACCTGCCCTCCGGGCGAAGCATTACTCACCACCACCGCCTTCTGCGCCGACCCCGAGACCTGCTGCACCGGCGTCCAGTCGATCGATGCATTCGTCGTCCCCTGCAGGATCTGGATGGAGGAGAACGCGATATCCGTATTAGGCGGATACTCCGTACTGGGCGTGTTCACGCTGTAAGACTCCAGCGTCTCGGCTGCCCAATAACCTTCGGGAACATTATTGACCTGTATCGAGCTGGCAGAAGAATAGCCCGTAAAGGAAGAGTTATAGCTATAGGAACTACCGCTGACGGCCGTCTGCTGTATGACCCCCGTCAGGCTCGTGCCCGTGCTGACGTTCACTAGCGTTCCGTAAAAGGCGTCACTGCTGGTCACATACCAGTTCGTGATCGACCAGTACTTGCCACCGCCCGCGGCCGAAGGTCCCCATTGCAGGACCGGCTGCACGATATAGGAAGTCTCCGTCGTCCCGTTTTGTATCCCGTTGAAAAGGAAGACGGTCTGCCCGGACTTTTTGGTCGGCACGGAAGGCACGACCCAGGTGCTGGTAAAGTAGGTGATGGGATCTGACGTGTTGGGATTGGACCAATAGGTATAGGCAATCCATCCCTGGGCTTCAGGTGCGTGACCGGCCGGTGTGACGGCGCCGTAGTCCTCGACCAGTCTGCCCGTCTTCGCCTCCAGCTTTTGCAGATGGCCGTTCTCCATGCTGAGGAGATTGCCGGGCTCTACGAAATGCACGTGGCTCCGCGACATCAGCCCCCTGGGCGTCAGCACGAGGTCGGAGTTGCCCGCACCGCCGGTAGTCGGGGTGGTGGAAGACGAATTGTCCTTGCGGCAGGCCGTCAGCAGTAAGAGCGTCGCCGAAACGATGGTTAAATAACGGATAGGTTGAATGGTTCGCATAACTTGTCGTGTTTTAGTGTAACTGAAATTTACCCGACAATATCCGCCCTTGCAACAATCCGCCGCCAAAAAAATTCACACTAAGTAATAACGAGTATATCCCTGCAGGGTAACCGCAATCGCCGGCCCATCCCCGAAAGCCCCGGCGTCGCCCGTGCCGCATCCGCAAGTCTCCGCCGCCGTGAGCCCTCGCGCATCCCAATCCGTGCCGCGGCCGCGGCCTCCCCTATTCCGCTTTCAAATTCTTCACCGGGTTGAGCAGCGCCGTCTTCACCGCCTGGATGCTCACCGTCGCCAGCGCGATCCCGATGACCAGCATCGCCGACAGCGCAAAGATCCACCAGTCCATGGTCGTTCTGTAGACGTAGTCCTCCAGCCACCGCCGCATCACCCACCAGGCCAGCGGCAGCGCCACCACAATCGCCACCAGCGCCAGCCGGATAAAATCAGCCGACAACAGGAGAGCGAGGTTCGATAGCGAAGCGCCCAGCACCTTGCGGATGCCGATCTCCCGTACCCGCTGTTTGGCCGCATAAGAAGAGAGGCCGAAAAGCCCCAGACAGGCCAGCACGATGGCAATGCCCGAGAAAAGGTTCATGACGACGCCCAGCCGTTGCTCGGCGGCATAGAGCCGGTTATAGTTCGCGTCCAGGAACTGCACTTCATAGGGGATGCCGGGTTCCAGCTGCTTCCAGGTAGACTCGAGGAAAGAGAGGGTTTCCGGCAAATGCTGCCCGGTCACGCGCACCAGCAACCGGCGCGACCGCATTTCGGGAAAAAGAACGAGACCCTTGATGGGAGAATGCAACGACTGAAAATTGAAATCTTTTACGACGCCCTTGACAACACCGGGACGCGAATCATCGAGATACATCCGTTTGCCGATCGCCTCCGCCGGCGTCCAGCCCAGATCGCGCGCCGCCATTTCGTTGAGGATAAAATGAAAGACCGGCCCCGTCACCGCCGCTCCGGCCGTCGCCGACCCGCCTGCCCCCGGCGCATACAGGCCCGCCGCCGTAAAATCCTCCGGATGCGCATCCCGCATATCCTGCGCCGTGAGATCCGACCCTGCGACCAGCTGCAACCCCATCGTCCGGATATAGTCCTCATCAATCGGATTGGCAAACACCGCCAGCTGCTGCCCCGATGACATCGTCGAGTTCCGCATATTATAACCGCCATACTGATCCACAGGTGAGGAAGCGGTATGACTGACGATCAGCACATCCGGGTTGGCGCGGAACCGCGTTTTGATATAATCTATATTGCCCAGCATGGACTTGTTCATCGGCAGCTGCAGCACATGATCACGGTCATAGCCCAGGCTCCGGTGCCGGATATAGCTCAGCTGCCGCTGCATGATAAAGGTCGACACGATGAGGAATACCGAGATCACGAACTGGAAGACGATCAGCGACTGACGGAGAGCCTTACCGCTGCCACTATTCTTAAAAGCGCCTTTCAGCACCTTCACCGGCTGGAATTTCGACAGCACCAGCGCCGGATAGCTACCCGCCAGCAAGCCTACGACCACCGCGACCAGCAACGCCAGCCCGATGAACGCCGGCGACAACACCCCCGACACCGGAATATGCCTGTCCGCCAGCCCGTTAAAGGCAGGCAGCACCAGCACCACCACCGCCAGGCTCAGGATCACCGCCATCCCGCACAGCAGCAACGACTCCCCGATGAACTGCCAGAACAGCTGCCCCTTGCCGGCCCCGATCACCTTGCGGACCCCCACCTCCCGCGCCCGGTCCACACTGCGGGCCGTACTGAGATTAATGTAGGTCGAACAGGCAATGACGAGAATCAGCAGAGCGACTCCTGCCAATATATAAATATACACGATGCTCGTACCCGGCTCGAAACCCACGTATGGTGAATAAAGATGGATCCACATGAACGGCTCCAGCAGGAAATTGACGTACGCCCCCTGCCCCTCCATCTCTTTCTTCATGAAGGCGGTGATCTTCGGTTGCAGCGTCGCGAATTCCGCCGGCCGGCGCAACAGCAGGAAGGTGCCGTAATTCGCATCCCAGTATGAATCGTCCTGGTTGACATACAGCGAAGAGAAGGAGGCCAGAAAATCGAACTTGAATTGCGAATTGGAAGGAATGTCCGCCATCACCCCCGTCACCAGGTAATCCGCGCTGTCCGTGCGCACCCGCAGCAGCTTGCCCAGCGGATCGGCCGAGCCAAAATAACGCCGGGCCGTCGATTCCGTCAGGATCACCTTATGCGGTCCCGACAGGGCAGTACGCGAGTCCCCCTCCAGCAGCGAAAAACTGAATACATTGAAAAAACTACTGTCCGAAAACATAAAGCCTGATTCCGTGAACAGCTTCTCCTCATAACTGACGATCCGGTCCCGCGTCGTCATCCGCACCGCCGACTCCACCTCGGGGAACACCCGCTTAAACGTCGTCGCCACCTTCGTACTCGTATAATTACCCCGGTTGATCTCTCCGCCCCCGTTAAACCGGTATTCCATGATCACCCGGGCGATCCGGTTGCCCCGTACCTCAAAATCGTCATAGCTCATTTCATGCCGGATGAAGAGAGCGATCAACAGACAGCTGGATAATCCGACGGTCAATCCAAGGATATTGATGATAGTGGACGTCTTGTTTTTCCGAAAGCTGCGGAGGGCGGTGAGGATCCAATTTCTGATCATTGTAGGATAATTTATGCTGGTTTTGTAGTTTTTAGTCTGTGACTCCGGGACCGTATCCTGAAGTTAGGCAATAATTGTGCACGCTATGAAAGGATTATCCGGTGCTTTCAAGCGCCGGATTTATTTTATTCGGCGGGCAGGGGTTCGCTCATTTGGCAGCCGTTGCGACGCTCCGTTCAAGGGCAGTAATCCTATGCATCTTTCCCCCTCCCCCTAATCCGAACTTGCATATGCAAGCTCCCAAAAATCCAAAACGAGACAGTTCGTTCGTCCCTGCTCCGCCGCGACCGGCTTAGAGCTTCGTCGGGCTGCTCCGCCGCGGCCTTGCTTCGCAAAGCCTAACCGGGGCCTATGTCTGCTGCGCCTGCTCGGGGCTTCGCCCCTCGCGGCTCCGCAACCGGCCTCCGAGCTTTTCCTGCCCTCCCCGACCACAACGCTAGCGCTTCTAGTATCAGCCGCCCCCTCGGGCGTCTTCTCATTTTACCGACAAAATCCCCCGCTTTACCGCCCCTGCGCCGCCCACCAGCGACAACCCCTTGTCCGGTCTCCGAATACACATTAGATTTGACTAAAATTCAACGCAATGGATGACAAACCAATTTCCAGGAGATCGGGTGCTATCTGGGCAGGACTTTTCCTCCTGCTGGTGGGCGGAGTGCTCCTCCTGGATCAACTGGGATTCCCCCTGCCTGACTGGCTGTTCAGCTGGCACACCCTATTGATCGCTATAGGCATATTCATAGGCATTCGCAGCAATTTCCACAATTTCGCCTGGATCATCCTGATCCTCATCGGCAGCGCTTATACCATACAGGACTATTACCCCACTATCCAGTTGCACCGGTTCATCCTCCCCGGTGTCCTCATCGTCATTGGCCTCGCGATCATTTCAGGCCGCGGCCGCCACCCCCGATGGCACGGCGACTGGCGCGGAGACTGGGAAAGAAACTGGGAAAGGCACCGGGAGAGACACCGTTGGAAATACGGGATGGGCAGCAATGTGTCAGGCTTCGGCACAACCCGGGAAAACTATAGCTCCGAAGATTTCATCGATTCGACCTCCATCTTCGGCGGCGTGCATAAAAAGATCGTCTCCAAGACCTTTAAAGGCGGCGATATCGTCACCATGATGGGCGGCACCGAGATCGACCTCAGCCAGGCTGACTTCACCGGCATGATCCGGCTCGACGTCACCCAGATCATGGGCGGCACCAAGATCATCGTCCCCCCCCACTGGGAGGTCCGCTCGGAAGTGACGGCCATCTTTGCAGGTTTCGAGGACAAGCGCCAGCAGCCCACGGTCGTCAATCCCGAAAAGGTCCTGGTCATCGACGGCACCTCGATCTTCGGCGGCATCGAACTGAGGAATTTCTGATCCGCCCGCGCCACCGCGGATCCGGCACCGGCCCGAATCCGCCCCGCCCCTGAATCCGCCACCGGCCCCGAAGCTCTTATCATTCTAACGCTTAAAGTCTTTCTTATGAATTGGTATCTGTCTAAGATCATTTTCAGGATCATCTGCGGCGAAGGACGCCACACTCCTCAATTCGACGAACAACTCCGGCTGATCGCCGCCACCGACGAACAGCAGGCCTTCGAAAAAGCCGTGGCGATCGGTGAAAAGGAACAGGATAAGTTCTATAACCAGGACCAGCAGGTAGTCCAGTGGCAATTCATCAATGTGGCCGAGCTCTACCGCCTGACGGGGCTGCTCGATGGCGCCGAAATGTATTCCCGGATCCAGGAGACAGACGACCCGGAGGCCTATATCGATCTCGCCAACCGGCGCGCTGACCACATCCGGCTCAGCAGCACCCTCAAGATCCTGGAGCTGTTATAGACCCTGACGCGCCGGGCGCGGGCGAACCGCAGCCGGATGTCCCGGCATTCGCCCCGGCTCCAAAACCAACAACAACATGGCCAAAACTCCGCTATCGACCGGTAAATTCCTCCTGATCTTCATCTCCTGGTGGGCCATCTGGGCCCTCATGCAGACCTCATTGCTGATCGGGTTCGGACTCACTACCGGCACCTCCCTGGCGGACAGCGTGTTTTCCAATACCCTCGTAGCCCTTTGCTGCGGCTTTATCAGCAACAACATGCAGTTCTACCTGCCGAAAAAAGAGCGGTACTGGTACATCCTCTTCATCAGCATGGGCATCAGCCTGCTGGTCCTCATCGTCTGCAAGGCCACGCTGGTACCCTTGCTGCGCGGCAAGACCGGCGAGATGGACTATGCCCTCTTCTTCTCCCGCTCCATGGCCGTCCGGTATAATGTCATCTTCTTACAAGTCGCCTGTATGAGCATCCTCAGCGTCCTCTGGTACTCCTCCGAAGAAGAGCAGGAGAACCGGCAGCGTCGCAATGACGCCGAACGCCTGGCCAAAGAAGCCGAGCTATTCAAGCTACGCCAACAGCTCGCCCCTCACTTTCTCTTCAACAGCCTCAATTCCATCAGCGCCCTCATCGGCAGCAGCCCCGAACAGGCCCGCACCATGATCCAGCATCTGTCCGACTTCCTCCGCGGCAACCTCCGCAAAGAAGAACAGCAGTGGGTACCCTTGTCCGAAGAGCTGCAATACCTGGAGCTGTATCTGGATATCGAAAAAGTACGCTTTGGTCACAGGCTCAGCACTGAGCTCGACTATGACCCCGCATGCCTCGACCGCCGGCTGCCGCCCATGCTACTCCAGCCCATTGTCGAGAACGCTATTAAGTTCGGACTCTACGACACCACCGAAGCGGTCACCATCGTCATCCGGGCCCGGCTCGAAGGCGACTATGTCCGCATAGAAGTGGAGAACCCTTTCGACCCCGAAACCTCCCGGCCAAAAAAAGGCACGGGGTTCGGCCTGACTTCGATCCAACGCCGGCTGTACCTGCTTTTCGCCCGCCCCGATCTGCTGGAGACCCGCGTCGATAATAATCTTTTCATCACCATCGTGAAAATACCGCAATGACAAACACACCACCCATCCGGGCCATCATCATCGATGACGAACCCCTCGCGAGAATGATCGTGATGGAATATCTTCAGTCCCACCCCAACATCACCGTGCTGCAGGAATGCAACGACGGTTTTGAAGGCATCAAGGCGATCCAGCAATATCACCCCGATCTCATCTTCCTGGATATCCAGATGCCCAAGATCAATGGCTTTGAAATGCTGGAGGTAGCCGACAATCCGCCCGACGTCATCTTCACCACCGCATTCGATGAATATGCCATCCGCGCCTTCGAGGCTCACGCCGTCGACTACCTGCTCAAGCCCTTCGAGCGCGA
>PMUF01000321.1 GCA_003167015.1 Chitinophagaceae bacterium
ACCAGTGTCGTCGCCGCAAAACCGGTAGGCAGTTTCAGCGAATCGGACATCATGGTGCCGGAGTCGCTGGGGTTCAGATCGAAGCTGGCAGCAGCGCTGTCCGGCAAAGCCTTACCAGTACTGTCGCTGGCATTATTCGTTGTCGCCCCTGACCCGCAGGATACAAATACAGCCAGGCTGAGCCCCATCAAAAAATAAAAGAATTGACGGTAATTTCTCTTTGATTGGATAACTGAATGTTGCATGAGAAATACGATTGATTGATGAATAGAAATGTAATTTAGTCTAAAAATCGATTGACTCTCTTACCGCCCGTCACCAATGCCTCCGGCACTGTTACTAATTTTTAGCTTAGACCTGGCGTTCTCCCGTTAAGTCCGCCATCCTCCCGCCGGAGCATATCCCGCAGCACTACGCCCTGTATGTGCGCAACGCATCTATCAGGTCCGCATTTTCCTTCGCCGTTCCTACCGTGATCCGGAGACACCCCGCACACAATTCTACTTTGCTGCGATCCCGGACGACAATACCGTCCCCCAGCAGGTAGTCGTATACGCTGTGCGCATCGGTCGTTTTCACCAGCAGGAAGTTGGCATCGCTGGGATAAACAGTCAACACAAAAGGCAGGCTCGCCAGGTCCCGGGCCAGCTCTCCCCGCATGGTCACCAGCGCCTTGATCATCTCGTTGACCTGACCAACTTCTTCAAGAGCCTTCAACGCCAGCTCCTGGGTCGCCTGGTTGATATTATAAGGAGGTTTGACCTTATTGTAGATATCGATAATCCCTTCGCTTGCAAAAGCCATACCCAGCCGGAGCCCGGCCAGACCCCACGCCTTGCTCATCGTCTGCAGCACCACCAGGTTGGGATAATCGGCCAGCTCCTGGATGAACGACCGGTACCGGGAGAAATTGATATAAGCTTCGTCGATAACGACCAGCCCGGAAAAATTATTCAGGACGACTTCGATATCCTGCCGGTTGATGGAATTGGCCGTAGGATTGTTGGGCGAGCAGATCCAGATGATCTTGGTATGTTCATCCACCAACCGCTCCAGATGCACCAGGTCCAGTTGAAAGTCATCCAGCAACACAGCCCGTCGCACCTCCACGTCGGAGATATGTGCGCTGACCTCGTACATGCCGTAAGTCGGTGGATTGATGATGACATTGTCCTTCCCCGGTACGCAAAAGGCACGGTACAACAGGTCTATACATTCATCGCTCCCATTGCCCAGGAAAATATGCTCCGGCTTTATCCCCTTCACCTTGCCCAATGCCTCCTTCACCTTCCACTGATGCGGGTCCGGATAACGGTTATACCACCTCGTCAGCGGCGATCCGAGACTGTTCTCATTGGCGTCGAGAAAGACCCGCGCATCTCCTTTGAAATCGTCGCGGGCCGAAGAATAGGGCACCAGCTGACGGATATTATCGCGTAAAAGCCTCTCCAGATCAAACATGTGTTTTATATTTTATTGCCTCCCGGCCAAATACCTACCGCCTACTGACTGCCGCCCAGCCTGACCTCTACCGCCCGTGCATGCGCCTCCAGCCCCTCGGCCTCCGCCATCCGCATGACAGTCGTCCCGATGCCGGCCAACCCCTCTGGCGTCAACTGCTGAAAAGTGATTTTTTTGACGAAACTGTCGACACTCACCCCGCTGTACGCCTTCGCATGGCCATTGGTAGGCAGCACGTGATTGGTCCCGCTGGCATAGTCACCCACACTCTCGGGGGAGTAATGTCCGAGGAAGACCGATCCGGCGTTGATGACCGCCGATGCCAGCTGTTCAGGCTGATGGCATGCCAGGATAAGATGCTCCGCGGCATATTCATTCAACAGGTCCATCGCCTGCTCCTCATCCCGTACGATAAAGGCACGGCTGTTCACGAGCGCCTTGCGGGCAATCTCCGCCCGCGGAAGTTGTGCCACCTGGCTGTCGACAGCTGCCAGTACCCGGTTGATCACGTCGGGAAAGGCGCTCACCAGCACCACCTGGCTGTCCGCCCCATGCTCGGCCTGAGACAACAGATCGGCCGCCACATATGCAGGATGGCACGTCTCGTCGGCATAGATAGCCACCTCGCTGGGCCCGGCAGGCATATCGATCGCTACCCCCTCGCGCTGCACCAGCTGCTTGGCACAGGTCACATACTGATTGCCGGGACCAAATATTTTATTGACCCGTGGGATGGACTCCGTTCCATGAGCCATTGCCGCAATCGCCTGGACTCCTCCTACCCGGAAGATCCGCGTCACCCCTACCAGCTGCGCCGCGTACAGAATGGCCGGATGCAGCCGCCCCTGCCTGTCCGGAGGCGAACAAAGGATGATCTCCCTGCAACCCGCTATGGTTGCCGGGATCGCCAGCATCAGCAAAGTCGAGAATAAAGGTGCCGTCCCCCCGGGTATGTACAGCCCCACTTTTTCAACGGCTACCGGCTTGCGCCAGCATCGTACACCCGGCATCGTCTCGACGGAAGGCTCTGCATGCTGCTGCGACATATGAAAGGTGCAAATATGCGCGGCGGCCTGCCGCATAGCCGCTTTCAACTCTTCATTCACACCCGTCGCCCCGGCTTCGATCTGCTCACGGGTCAACTCGAAGGGAAAGACATCGGCCTTGTCGAATTGCAGACTGAATTTCTGCACCGCCTTGTCACCCTCCTGCCGGACCTCTTCCAGGATGGCCCCGACAGTCTGCTCCAGCGATCGCACGTCAATGGACGGTCGCGTCAACCCCCACCCTTCCGGTGGGCGGTTCAACACTTTACTGATATCGGTAATTTGCATCATCGTTTTTTTCGGCCCGTCGGGCCGCTCACATCACCATCTTCTCGATCGGCACGATCAGTATGCTCTGCGCACCCGCCGCCGTCAGCCGTTCAATAATATCCCAGAACTCATTTTCACTCAGCACGCTGTGTACACTGCTCCAGCCGGCCTCGGCCAGTGGCAGCACTGTAGGGCTCTTCATCCCCGGCAACAACCTGATGATCTCCTCCAGCTTTTCATTCGGCGCATTCAGCAGGATATACTTGTTGTTCCGGGCCCGCTTGACGGCCCGGATCCTGAACAGAAGGCGATCCAGCAACACCTGCTGCTCCGCCCCCAACTGCTTATTTCGGATCATCACCGCCTGCGATTGTAATACCGTCTCGACCTCCTTGAGCCCATTCATAAACAACGTACTTCCACTGCTGACAAGATCTACGATCGCATCCGCCAGCCCAATTCCGGGGGCAATCTCCACTGACCCGCTGATTTCATGGATCTCCGCATTCACCTTGTTCTTTTCCAGGAACTGCCGCACCAGTAAAGGATAGGTCGTCGCAATCTTTTTACCCTTCAGATAACTGACGTCATCATAGCCCTCGCCCCGCCCGACAGCTACCGCCAGCCGGCACTTGCCAAAACCCAGCTGCTCGACAACGTCGACCTTCTTGTTCTTCTCATACACGACATTCTCCCCCACAATGCCGATATCGGCCACGGCATCCTCCACATATTGCGGAATATCGTCGTCACGCAGAAAATAGACCTCTACAGGGAAATTATCGGACTCCGTCTTCAGCTTGTTGACCCCGTTCTTTAGATCTATTCCACAATCCTTCAGCAGCTTGAGCGAGTCATCGGCCAGCCGGCCGGATTTCTGAATAGCAATTTTAAGTTTGTTCACGTTCATGTCATTTATTCGGCCACCGGACTTTCACCCGGACCCGCCAGGCTAAAAAAAAGAGGGCTCACCATCCGGTAAGCCCTTTAAAGTTTTATTGCTGAGACAAAACATCACCGGCCTACCTGCTGGGTAAGATAAAATGATGGTGATGATGTTGTCTGTTGAATCTCATTAATTCGCGCCTCTTTAGCCGGACCTTCGGTCCTTTGGTGCGCCAAAATTAATCGCGGGGAACCGAACGGCCAAAATTTATTTTCCCGACAGCCCCTTCAACCGCCCTTCTTGCCCATTTGCTGCTCCAACTGCCGGATCTGCTTTTCAGCATGCCGGTACTCCACAAAATAATAAATAGCCAGCGCCAGCAGGATCTTCGAAAGAATAAAAATGACGATAAACGTCGGACGCCAGTATTTGTGGACTTTGATCTGATCGGAGCTGGCTTCCACCCGGATGTAGTCACCCGAGGCATCCCGCCGGTAGCGCTTCTCCTCATGAATAGGAGGCCGGACGGACGGTGTTTCGCGAAGACGGGCTTCAATCCTCTCCCTGCTGCCAGGCGGCGGCGGAACCTCATGGTCGATAGCAAATAATTCCAGCTGATATTCGAAATCCGATAAAGCCTCCTTCAATTCGGGAAAATGCGGCAACAGCTGCTCGAATTCTGCAACTTCGCCGGGAGACGCCAGGCCAAGAACATAACTTTCCACGATCCCGCTTTGTATGTACAACTCTATATTCACAATAGTCAACCCAGGTTCTTTCTAATGATGAACAGACATTCCCGCAAGGTCCTGCTGATATGGTCCGGGTCTTTGCCCGACTGCAAAGCCAGCTCTTCCTTCTGACGACCGTAAACGAACAACTCCTGGAAAACCCACTGATGCTCCGGCGGCGCCTCCGCCAAAAGAGCGAAATACCCCTCTGCGTTCCGCCGACCTTCGATCCCCGGTGAACCAACGCCCCTCAATGAACCATCAACCTTCGGTTGTCCATTGACGTTTTGACTGGTATATTCAAGGATAATTTTCCTGGCTTCTATCTGCAGCCAGCAATAAACGCCGAGTTGGGAATCGAATGCCGCCGGCAGCCGCGGACCCAGCAGGGAAAAGATCTCGACCAGCTGCGTACCAGCCATGGTCCTGTCCGGAACGAATTGCAAGATATAACTAAATAACATCCCACTGTAGTGGTCGTAAATAAGTTCCATGGCAGAGACAGACCCTGCAGACAGTGCTTTTTTAAGGATATCCTTCATGTTGGTAGGGCTCACTGGGGTCAAGCTTTGAGCAGATATATATTACAATATATAAAATTAAATAATATTAAGCCCCACCCGGGACCTTGCATTTGTGGCCTTATACGACCAGGAGATTCAGTAATAACACGCCCGCCAGCCCCACTACCGAGACAATGGTCTCCATCACGGACCACGATCGGATCGTATCTTTTATCGATAGATTGAAGTATTCTTTGAACAGCCAGAACCCACCGTCATTGACGTGGGAAAACATCAGGCTGCCGGCCCCGACGCTCAACACCATCAGATTGGGATCGACATGCAAACGGTTCATCAGCGGCAGGATAAGACCGGCCGCGGTAAGACCGGCCACGGTGGCCGATCCGAGACAGACACGGATAATGGCCGCCATCAGCCAGCCCAGCACCAGTGGATGGACAGGCCAGACTTGTAAGTATGAGGCAACCTCCTTGCTGACGCCACTATCCGTAAAGACCTCTTTCAACGCGCCTGCCCCGGCTATGATCAGGAGGATGACAGCCACATCCTTGGTCGCCGCCTCATAGATATGCATGATCTTGATCATCGGCATGCCGCAACGGATGCCCAGAGTATAAGTGGCAAAGGCGATAGCCAGCAATAAGATAATGGAGGGGTCCCCGGCAAAGGCCAGCAAATGCTGCAACGCCGCCGAACCATGCGAGATCAGCGGCAGTAGCGTGCTCAACATCAGCAGGATGACGGGCAGCAGCGCAGTCAGCAGGCTGTTGCCGATGCCCGGCAGCTCCGCCTCGGGCTTATCGGCCGCCACCAGCCCTTCAAGGGGGGAAGAGACAATGCCCTTCAACGTCTTTGAATATACGATCCCGGCAAGGATGACGGCGGGAATGGCGATTATCATCCCGTAAACCAGGGTCTTACCCATGCTGGCATGGAACTGCTCTACCAGCGCCGACGGCGCAGGGTGCGGCGGCAGAAAGCCGTGCGTGACAGACAGCGAGGCCAGCATCGGCAGTCCGATGTAGACCGCCGGCAGCTTGTATTTATAGGCGACAGAAAAGATCAGCGGTACCATCAGTACAAATCCGACATTGTAGAACAACGGGATACCAATGATCAATCCCGTCACCATCAGCGCCCATTGTATATATTTCTCGCCGAAAATGTTCATCATGTAAGTAGCGATCCGTTGTGCCGCACCGCTTTCCGCCACGATCTTACCCAGCATAGCGCCAAGGACGATCACAATGGCCAGTTGACCCAGCGTATCCCCGATGCCTTTATAGACGGATTGGGTAATAGCGCCGAAAGAAATGCCAAGCAGCAACCCCGTCACAATAGATACGACCAGGAAAGCCAGGAAAGCATTGACCTTCCCCCAGGAAATCAGCGCCACCAATAACAGAATGCCGAACAATACGATGTATAGATGCATATGAAAAGAATCCAACGCCATGCCTCAGCATTGCCATGCCTCCAAAAGCCACGCACCCAATCGCCACGCACCTAGTGCGAATCCCTGCTCACCTCCGAACCCGACCCGCCGGTAAGGAAATCCAGATCCGCCCCTTTATCCGCCTGCTGCACATGGCTGACATATAAATGGACATATCCCCTGTCCGCACGCGGCGGCGCCGGTTGCCACAACTCCCGCCTGTGCTGCAGCTCTTCCGCTGTCACGTCCAGGTGCAGGCGCCTCCCTTCGACATCCAGCTCGATCCAGTCCCCATCCTTCACTAATGCCAGCACGCCCCCAATGGCAGATTCCGGCGATACATGCAGCACCACGGTGCCATACGCAGTACCACTCATTCTTCCATCGGAAATCCTGACCATATCGGTCACCCCTTTCTCCAGCAATTTTTTAGGCAAGGCCATATTGCCCACCTCCGGCATCCCCGGATACCCTACAGGCCCGACATTCTTCAGCACCATGACACAGGTCTCATCGATATCCAGATGGGGGTCATCTATCCGCAGATGATAGTCTTCAATATTTTCGAATACCACCGCCCTCCCCCGGTGCTGCATTAGCGCGGGAGTGGCAGCAGACGGTTTGATCACCGCGCCGTTAGCCGATAAGTTGCCCTTTACCACGGCAATACCCGCATGCGGCAGCAGCGGTTCGTCGTAGGCAGCAATGACTTCCCTGTTATAGCAGGTCTCACGCCCTTTCACATTGTCGGCATGGGTCTTCCCGTTCACGGTCATTGCATCCATGTCGAGCAGGTCCCGCAGTTCGTTCAGGATCACCGGCAGGCCGCCCGCATAATAAAAATCTTCCATCAGGAATTTCCCCGAAGGCATCAGGTTCAGCAAAAGCGGTATTCCGCTGCCCAACCGGTCGAAATCCTCCAGTGTCAGCGGTACACCGATGCGGCCGGCGATAGCCGTGAGATGAATGATAAAATTCGTACTGCCGCCTATCGCAGCATTGACCTTGATGGCATTCTCCAGCGCACTCCGGGTCAGTATCCTGGATAATCGAAGATCCTCTTTCACCATCTCCACTATGCGCCGCCCCGAAAGATGCGCCAGTACTTTTTTACGGGAGTCGACCGCCGGAATGGCCGCCGCACCCGGTAAGGTCAGGCCCAGGGATTCCACCATACAAGTCATGGTGCTTGCAGTGCCCATCGTCATACAGTGCCCCGGACTGCGCGACATACAACTCTCGGCCAGCAGATAATCGGCATCGCTCAATTTTCCGGTTTTGCGGTCCTCATCGAATTTCCAGACATGCGTACCGCTCCCGATATCATGACCCTGAAACTTTCCGTTCAGCATCGGCCCGCCAGGGACCACCAGCGTAGGAAGATCGACACTGGCAGCCCCCATGACAGTAGAAGGAGTGGTCTTGTCACAACCCGTCAGCAATACTACCCCATCCAATGGATTGCCCCGGATGGACTCCTCCGCATCCATGCTAGCCAGGTTACGGAATAACATGGCAGTAGGTTTTAACAACGTCTCCCCCAGCGACATCACCGGAAATTCCAGCGGGAATCCGCCGGCTTCATAAACACCGCGCTTCACGACTTCCGCGATATCCCGTAAATGCGCAT
>PMUF01000349.1 GCA_003167015.1 Chitinophagaceae bacterium
GGCGAAGGATCAAGTACCGTCATCGGACTGAACAGAGACATTGAACACAGAGTTCCTTGGGTCATACCGGTTGTCCCCGTAGGCATCGGCGTCAGGTATATGTTCACGGACCAGATATCCTTTCGCGCAGAAGTCACCTACCGGCTGACGGACACCGACTATCTGGACGGTTTCAAATACGCAGGCAATCCTAATAAGAACGATCACTACTATGGCATTAGCATTGGGGTAAGCTACAGATTCGGGCACAATCCGCTGGACTGCCCCCGCCGCCCTTAACCCAGCCTGATCTTGCCCCATAGCTTATTGGCCACCACCTGCTCCATGACCTGGTCCCGGTAATTCCTGCTCATAGGGACCCGGTGCGATTGGATAAAGATCTCGTTGCCCTCGATAGCCTCGATCTTGTCAATGGAGACAATATAAGATTTGTGTACCCGGATAAAGGATCGGCGGTCTAAATTCTCCTCCAGGTTTTTCAGGTACAGCAGCGTGAGATATTTTCCTTTATTCGTATACAGCGTGACATAGTTTTGAGTTCCCTGCACATACAGGATATCGGCAAAATGGATCTTCTCGTATTTACTGCCGCATTTGATAAAGAAATAATCGGGCTCAGTATCCGCTTTCGGAATGTCGGCAGTCGTAGTCCTGGTGATCAGCTGATGATAATCCTTTGCCTTATGGGCCGATTGAAAGAAGCGGTCGAAAGTAATAGGCTTCAATAAATAGTCCAGCACATTCAGCTGGAACCCTTCCAGCGCATAGGTCGGATATGCAGTGGTGATGATGACCATGGGGGGCTTTTGCACGATCCGCAGAAAGTCGATACCGTTCATTTTCGGCATCTGGATATCCAGGAAGACCAGGTCGATCCGATGCCTGTCCAATAAGTTCATCAACTCGACCGGGTTTTCACAAGTACTGACCAGGTGCAGAAAGTCGACTTCACGGATATAATCCGCCATGCCTTCCCTGGCCAGCGGCTCATCGTCAATTATGGCACAGTTGATCATGATTGATCGGTTTATTGGTTAATGACTGGCCGTCGGATAGTCGTAAGCCCAGTTGCAGCCTTACCTCGAACCGGCTGTCGTAACTTTGTATGTTCAGTTCATGTTGCCCCGGGTAGATCAGGTCGAGCCTTCTTTGCACATTTTTCAATCCGATGCCGCCGTATCTGACCACATCCGTCAGGCTGTGATCAGCCGTACTGTTGGCTACATAGAAATTCAGCTGCCACCGTCCGGGGTCCAGGACAAGCGGCTCCCTTTCTCTGACCGGCGGATATGGATGGCGGGAAAAAGCCACCGGCAGCGTCAACGTGGCGCACAACGGCAAAACAATCGACTTTTACGGATCGTACACTTTTTCCCACGACCGCACCTATAGCCGGATGTTCATCACGAGCTCACAGAACATGCCGATGCTCGGTGGCCCGATGAATGTGCTGGTGTGGGACACGACCAGCCGTACCCAGAACAATCAGAATGCCTCGGCAGGTCTCGATATCAGGCTGAATCCCAAAACTACCATCGGCGCCAGCTTGAACTTCAGCGCTGCCGCCGCGACTTCCACTACCATCAATCATACGATATATGACGTCTTGCCGGATTCCCTGTTGCTGTTTAATGGATCGGTTAATGCCACCAATCGCTGGAACAACCTTATTTCCTCTGTCTATTGGGATCAGGCCCTGCGGGCAGGGGGAAAAATCGGGGTTGCCTTCGACTATCTTTATTTTAACAACACTGCCCCTTCCTACATCCAAAGCTCCTTCCATAACCAGGAAGGCCGGCAGGCCGGAGGAAATGATGTTCTTGCTTATCCCCTCGAAAAAAGTTTCGCCAATACGTCGATCAAGGTCTCGGTCGCCAAACTGGATTACAGCAAACAGCTGTCGGCAAAAATGACAGGGATGGCCGGGATAAAAGGCGCCTATACCACTGATTCCAGCCTGTCAGGAATCGCCGGCCTCATCAACGGCGCATGGCAAATTGCGGCCGGTACATCGGATGCCACCAGGATGACAGAGGGCATCGGCGCGGCATACGCCAGTATCAATGCACAACTCGGCACATCGACTACGCTGACGGTCGGCGTCCGCTACGAATACTCTCACACCCGCATGGATAATGCTGTCCCTGGCGGAGATACCATCGACCGGCGCCTCGGCGTATTCTTCCCCAATATCCTCCTTTCCCGAAAGATCGGCGACAGGTCCGAATGGCAGCTAAGCTATTCCAAAAGGATCAGCCGCCCTTCTTATACCGATCTCGCTTCCTTTGTAGGCTACAGCGATCCGGCGGCAGTATATACCGGCAACCCTTTGCTGCTGCCCACCATCATCGGCAATCTCAAGCTGGGCTACACTTACCACGGCAGCTCCTTTTCTTTACTTTTCAGCAGGGACAAAGACCCGATTGCCCGCTATCAGCTGACCGTCGGCCCTGGGGGAAACCTGCTGTATGTGTCGCCGCAAAACCTGGAATACCAGGATAATATTTCGGCACAGGCCACCATACCCTGGAAAGTCAACAGCTGGTGGACGATGTCAGGTAACGGGGTAGGAGGGTGGCGGCAGTTCAAAGAGGATTATACCCTGCAGCCGCTCACCCATGCTTATTTCACCTGGTCCCTCAATGCAACTGAATCCTTTCTGCTACCTCGCCGCTTCTCGGCAGAACTCTCCGGCTGGTACAATGCAGCAGCATACAATGGCACGACAAAAGTGGCCGGAATAGGCGCCCTCAATGCCGGATTCAAAAAAGAACTGAACCGCAACGCCGGAATTTTGCAGCTGTCGGTCACCGACCTCCTCAGCACGATCCGGTATAATGCTTACTATGGCGCCCTCACCGAAGAAGCCTTTTCCATCAAAAGCCATGTCCACGTCAACACGGAATCCGCTGTTCGCCCTATCATCCGGCTCACTTATTCCCGATCCTTCGGCAGCAGCTCCCCGAAGACCCAACGGGCGCCCGGCAGCGAAACACAGGACGAACAGGAAAGGGTCAGAAAGTAGCAGTCGCGGGAAAATGATGATCGCTTAGAATAAACTTAGTAGCCGGCCCCTCCGCGTAATGGCGTACTTTTATCATCGTTCAACAAACGATTCCCGCCATGTCGAACCGCAGACTATTCTTACAGCAGCTTGGACTGAATTCCGCAGGTCTGCTGATCCTCCCCGGCGCCTTCGTCTCCCGTGGCGCCTCCTACAGCCCCTTCACCAGCGGCTCCGGTCCCTTCCCCCGCAGCACCCCTGAACAACAAGGCATCGCTTCCGCTTCTATCCTCAACTTTCTCACCGCCATCAAATCCGGCGGCCAGGAATTTCACAGCATCATGATCATCCGCCACGGCCACGTAGTGGCAGAAGGGTGGTGGTCGCCGTTTACCAAAGACGACCATCAACAATTATATTCCCTGAGTAAAAGCTTCACCGGCACCGCCATCGGCATGGCCGCCGATGAAAAAAAACTCTCGATCGAAGATCCCATCATCTCATTTTTTCCCGACGACCGGCCGGCTACGATCAGCGATAACCTGGCTGCGCTGAAAGTTAAGCACCTGCTCAGTATGTCGGTCGGACAGGCAAAGGATTCCATCCTTACACTTGAAGCCTCCCCTGCCGGTACCCGCTGGGAAAAGACTTTCCTGGAATTACCTGTCGTATACGAGCCCGGTACCCGCTTTCTGTACAATTCGGGCTCCAGCTATATGCTCAGTTCCATCGTTAAAAAGGTCACAGGCATGCCGGCACATGAATACCTCAAACCCCGGCTGTACGATCCCCTCGGCATCACCGGTGCAACCTGGACGGAAAATGCGGAAGGTGTCAATATGGGTGCGTCGAACCTGCGCATCCGCACCGAAGATATCGGCAAGCTGGGTCAACTCTACCTGCAGAAAGGATCGTGGAATGGCCGGCAGCTGGTCAGTCAGGAATGGGTGGCCCTTGCCGCCAAAAAAGAGATCGACACCGGGACTGGCAACGGTTCGTGGAGCGCCGGATACGGCTACCAGTTCTGGATGAACCCCATCGGCGGCTTCCGGGCCGACGGTGCCTACGGACAATACAGCATGGTCTTTCCCGATAAGGATACCGTCGTCGTCATTACCAGCGAGAGCGCCGATAAAGAAACGACCATGCATACCGTATGGGATCACCTGTACCCCGCACTGACGGATAGCGTCACGCTGCCGCCTGATGCTGCCGGCCACGACAAACTGCAGCAGGAGCTGAAGTCGCTGACCCTGCCGCCGCCGCAATTCAATCCGCAATCGCCGCTGGCAGCGTCCATATCGGGGAAAAAATATCTGTTGGACAGCAATCCGTTCAATGCTAATGCCGTGTCCTTCCGGTTCGACGGCTCTAAGACAATCTTCACGCTCATGGAAGGCGGCAAACCGGATATCGTCATTACCTGCGGAAGCAATGAATGGATTCTAAAAGGTAACCGCAAACCTTCTGCGCATTCTCTCTTCTCCTTGCGGCGCAT
The DNA here is from genome assembly GCA_003167015.1 of Chitinophagaceae bacterium. GTDB lineage: Bacteria > Bacteroidota > Bacteroidia > Chitinophagales > Chitinophagaceae > Puia. The sequence goes on from PMUF01000349.1 coordinate 4,503, forward strand.
TGACTTCGATTCACCGGTGGCGGCCAGCGCCGGCTGGAAGGACGATCATACGCTTGTCCTCACCTTCCGTTATGTAGAGGCCATACATGGCGATACCTTTACCTGTATATTCGATGGAGACCAGTTGAGAATGCAGTTCATGTTCAGCGGCGCCCGAATGGACAAACGGCCCGACGACCGCGCGGATATCACCGGTAAGGCGCAGGCCTGATCGTCCTTACGCCACAGTAAAAATCTCAGGATAATCTTTCTCCACCTGTTTTTCCAATCGCCTGACCGTCCGGTAGTGCGCCAGGCACATCAGGAAAAAAGCAAAAAGCATCGTTCCGTAAACTAAAGAGGAAAAATGGCCCGGATATGACCAGCGAGTGGAAATAAGGTAGTTGATGCTCATATTGCCATAAGCGAGCATCGGGTTCAACCCGGTCAAATTGGTCAGCAGGAAATGTTTCCCGGTTCGCTTTTGCAGTCCTTTCAGGCGTCTGCCTCCGATGACGATGGCAAACAGCGCGATCAGGCCCAGGAAAAGACTTACTCTGAAGACAAAGTCATTGTCATGAATGACCAATTGCCAGTAAATAAACAGGAATACGCCCAGCGCCGCCCACGTGACCGGCCAGGTCAATTGCTGCCTGAAGATCGACCACCATAACCTCCTGGAATATATTTTGGTGGCTTTCCGCTTTTCAATGACAAGCGGCGCAAAATCGCTGTGGCCAAAGGATGCAAAGACCACCTCCAATGCCTTTTGAAAAGAGAAGCCGGGATGCTCCGCCAGTTCTTTTTCAATCCCATTCGCCATGTGGTCGACTAACTCCACCTGCACATCATAATAGCGAACGCCCTTAGTCTCGCAGAACTCAAAAAGGTAATCGATTTGCTCTTTCATCAGCATGATCAGGCGAGTTTAAGATTGATCAAATGCTCCAGCGTTTGCATAAAAACCTGCAACTCCCCGATAGCACTCTTCGTCTTTTCCTTCCCGGCTTTTGTCAGTGAATAGTATTTGCGCATGCGGTTATCGGCCAGTTGTATCTCCGCTTCCAGCAGACCCTTCGCCTCCAATCGGTGCAACAGCGGATATAAGGCCCCTTCCGTAATCTGCAATTCTCCTTTGGTGATCTCCTTCACCGTCTGCGTGATCTCATACCCGTACATCCGGCGATGGGTCTGCAGCAACTGCAATACGATAGGCTCGAGACAGCCTTTGTATAAGGAAGATTTATTCATCGGCATAAAGCTATGCCTAATATTTGGATATACCTAATTTTGTTAGGTACACCCTGCTCCCGCGATCAAGCCCGCTCCCGTCCCCGCGTCTACAACGTCCTGATTTTGATATCTTTTAACCACACCTTCTGCCCATGGTGCTGAAACATGATATATCCATCCGTAGACTGCGCAAAATTGGGATTGTTCTTAAACTTGCTTTTGGCGATCAGCGCCTTCAGTTGTTCCGATCCCAGATCGTATTCGACCACCTTGACCCCGTTCAGCCAGTTCTCCACATGACCATGATTGACGATCAGCTCAGCCGTATTGAATTCCCCCACCGGCTTCAGCACCTTTCCCACCGGCGCGATCAGATCGTACAAAGAGCCGGCGCTGCGTATCGCTGCCGTGTCATTAAAGCCTATATCATCCAATATCTGCATTTCCGGATTGTCGAGCCAGTTCGGGCTATTACCGTTGTGCGACTGATGCGCAGATTTTTCCTGCACGTAATAGAACACACCGCTGTTGCCGCCTTTCGACACCGCCCATTGCAGCGATAGTTCGAAATTCTTGTACTTCTTCCTCGTCAGAAAATCGACGTTGGGAACATCCGTCTGCGCCACCAGCGCGCTATCCTCTACCTTCCAGGCCTGGCTGGGGAAAGTATCCGTCATGTACCCGCGCAAAGCTGCGACCGACGTGCCATCGAACAGGTAGACCCATTTACTTTTTTGCGCATATCCCGCGGCGGCCATCATCGACAGACAAACCAGTAAGACAGCAATTCGTTTTGTCATAGCGTTATTATTAGACGGAAAATTTACTGAATTAATTCGGCTTTCGGCGTCCCTGCCTCCACCCCCACGGGAGTCTGAACATAAACCCTCGCTTCATGCTCCTTCCCATCATCCGTCAAAGGCAGCGTGTCGCCCTTGCCTAACCGGTTATCCATTTCCCACCAGGATCCTGCTGTGTTGTCGGGCTGAAAGACCGTGATCCGGTAAGTGGATCGCCCACACCGGTAGACGACCGTGACCGAAGGCCAATCTAAAGGGAAGCATGGTCTGAAACACAGTTGATCGCCCTTCAACTCCATTCCCAGCAGCGACCCCATAATGAACTGGTACATCCAGCCGGACGAGCCCGTATACCATGTCCAGCCGCCCCTTCCCCGGTGCGACTCGTTGGCATACACATCCGCCGCCATCACATAAGGCTCGGTCTTGTATACCTGGATGGCGGCAGGGTTCGACCCGTGACGCAAAGGCTGGATCATGCTGAATAATTCATAAGCCTTCTCCCGCTCGCCCAATGCGGCAAAGGCGATCAATGTCCAGATAGCGGCATGCGAATACTGCCCGCCGTTCTCCCTTACCCCCGGCACATAGCCCTCAATATATCCCGGATGCAGACCATGCCCGTTAAAGGGCGGGTCCAACAGCTGGATCAGCCCGATATCCCTCCTGACCAGGTACTTGTCCAACGAGGCCATAGCCGTTAAGCTTCTCTTCTTATCCCCGGCGCCGGACAACACGGACCAGCTTTGCGCAATCGCATCGATCCGGCACTCGTTGTTCTCCTTCGATCCTAATGGCGTTCCATCGTCGAACCAGGCCCGCAGATACCACTCGCCGTCCCAGGCCGACGCTTCGATATCCGAACGCAGCTTGTCGGCTTCCGTCGCGCAGGTCGCCGTAAAGACCTCGTCGCCAAAGTCTTTCGCCACTTCGGAAAACCGCATCAGCACGTCGTACAGGAA
>PMUF01000041.1 GCA_003167015.1 Chitinophagaceae bacterium
TCCGTACTGGCCTGTTTGACCTTGGCCTCCTATTCACAGGCCCGTAAGATCGTCGTTAATTGCTGGATTATCGATGGTCGTGTCAATTTCGGGCACCTTGGTGCACTGTTACCGGATAGCATTAAGGCAAACCTCCTTGTCGATCCGCGGCAAAGATTCAATTTGCGGGATGTCGGCGATATCCTTCTCTGGCTGGAGCAACAAGGTTGGAAACTAATGGCGGTGGATGCCGGGACCAATGGCATTAAGGGGAATATATACCCAAACTCGATCTATATCCTATCAAAAGATATCTACCTTGACGATGCAGCCCGGGTTTTGTTCCTTCAAAAACTGGAAAGCATCGAAAATAAAAAATAGAAAGGAGCAACAGTCCCGTTTGCGCTTTGATCCGCCAAAAAAGATTCCCGGCCCTCTACCCCACTAATGCGGGATGACCACCTTCGTTGTTTCCACATGGCCGGCCGCATATCGACCAGAGGCGATAATTGCTATGCTTATGGATGGATCCTGCATTCCTGCCCTTTGCTTCAATCTTCCTTCATCAGGTGAGACTGAGGAAGCAAATCCGGATTATGCAGAAAAGTTGCGAGTAGTTGCTAATCACCTGGGGCTGCCCGTTGATTACATAATGGGTATCAGATAAAATTCAAACTGAAACACTACCCTGAGGGGAGCTCCCCTCCATTTTGAAACAAATGATTTTTAACCTGGAATCCGCATTAACAAAAGGATGTAGGCAATTTTAACCCGACTTTTGTCGGACAGTAATGATTAATTCTCTTTCTCGAAAATCTTAACCCCATCTACATACATAAGTTCCAAACAATTGCTAACTCCACATCCTTTATAAGAATGAATGTAATCTTTTGGACCGACTCCCACAATGCTTCCATACCCATATCCTCCTTGCCCTCTATTAAAGCTATAGGTAATCTGTGCGCTGGTTAACAAACCAATAGCACTTAATTTAAAGGAGATGTAGCCTCTGTCCGATAAAAAACCTTCAGGAAATGCTAAGCGGCTAAAAATGATGTTTGAACTGCTGTCATAGTATCGTTCCACTTGATCTGTCCATATAATTGATTCATTCTCTTTGTTCAATTTCCTAAGAAATCTCTTTTCATCAGCAGTTAGGGAATCGAGCTTATAAAAATAGAAATTCTTCGCAGGCAGTTCTTTGTCAGCGATATTTATAAGCATCCGAGTCGATGTATCCGCGGTCGATACATTTAATTTATTGGGTGTCCCCGAACAACCCAAAATAGCATACATGATGAAAGAAACCAGATATGATTTATTCATTTTCAACCTTATTTCTTGTTTTTTCGCCTTGTTGTAACTTGTCTCGCAATATCGCACCTACTTCCTCTTTAGTTATTTTCCCGTCTCCATTAGTGTCAAGACCTGCGTTTTCTTTATAGGCCAGATTTTCCGTCTTTTTGCCATTTTCATCGACATCATATTTATTCCACAAGACATAATCATTATCTTTTCCTACTGCCTTTGGCCAAAGAACAGCCATATAGGTATCTTCTATTGTGTTTAATTTTCCAGTATAGTTGCTAAAATAGTTTTTTACATAGTCCAACTGCTGGACCGCTGTCATATTTGCCAAATTCTCCGTCGTAGTGCCCAAATTTGCTGCTGTAAATGCCATGAATTGAATAAGTCCTGTCCCGCTAGAGCCTGCGGCATTCCTCACCGAAGGGCTGAACGTACCCGCAGATTCAAAAGCCATGATTGACATCAAATAATCAGCATTCATTTTTAAATCTTTGGCTATTTGCGCAGTCCTAACGCGGAATTCCACGCTCACTTTTTTCCCGAATACCATGCTAACGTCCTCAATATTTGGTGCAGTTATCGTAGTCATCCAACTGGACTGCCAGGTTGTCCTTCCATTTATCATTTTTGGATATTTATGAACCTCTAAATGAGTGGTCTGACCCACTGTATTGAGAATATCAAATTGATTCACCTGCTTTGTTGAATAGAACGGTTGTCCTGTATGTGCGCTATGATAGACTGTTTTAATGTATGCCTCTAATCCATCCAAGTCTGCCGCCCAAATAGGCGTATTTGAGCCGAATTGATATGGGGTTAATTCAGGATATTTCCCCGTTAACGGGTCCACACTATAAAACCTCCCTGCCCGCGGATCATACATCCGCATCCCATAATTATAGGCATCGCCAAGCCCCTCCACCTCCGGGTCCTGCTCCTTCCCATTAAACCCATAACGATAATTCAAAGAACCACCGGCAAGATACGTCCTTCCCGGCATTTGCATCCCGAAGGGATAATAATCCTGCGCACTCATCACGTTGGCGGTGGCATAGTCGAAGGTTGATGAGCCGCTGCTGCTGGTATAGGTGCTGCCCTGGTTAAGAATATCATTCACTGTCACCAGCACATTGCCCAGGTGGTTGTTCAGCTCATAAAGGTGGTTGCCGCTCATCTCTATGGTAGTGTCCATATTGAAATTATACGTGGCGTTTCCCAGCGCCTGACCCGCAGGGATCACCACCTTCGGCTGCAACATTCCCAGCCGGCTGCTGCCATACAGATGCTGTTCCAGCCAATCCCCCTCCGTCAGACTGCCGCTGCTGTTCGCCTTGAACGCATACACCGCCAGCACATTACCCTGCGCGTCCGGCACATACTGTGTCGTTGTCGAGGACCCGTCCGCTGCCGTCGCCATCTTGGTGATCCGGTTACCCGCCGCATCATACCCGAAGCTCAAACCCTGGCTTCCCGTCTTGGCGATCGAAGCCATCTTCCCATAGGCCGTCCAGTTGATCCGCTGGATGTTTTGCAACTGGTCCCCGATGAGGTTGCCGATGTTGTCATAGCGGTAGTTCCCCCCCCCCTGGTTGTCGAGGTCCTGGGGATAGTTACCAACCGGCACCGTATCGCTTATAAAGCCCAGCTTATTGTTCAGCAGGTTGCCGCTGACATTCCGGCTATAGTTATAGCTGAGGTTGTCCATGGCCAGTGGTGTCCCGCCGGTGGTTGTCCCGTTGCGCACATAAGCCAGGATATTGCCGTTGCCGTCATAGGTCACCTGCTCTCCATAGTCCGGGATGATGCTGGTATTGTCCCAGCCCGGCGTCCCCGTATAAGGCGCTATCCGGTGTGCATCCATGGCTTTGAGGCGGTTCAACTGATCGTAGCGGTAGGTATAACCCATAAACCCGCCGGTCGTACTCGCAGCACTGAAGGGATTCACCGCATAGGTGGAATAGCTGATATTGCCGTTGAACAAGGGTTGACCGGTCTGGCCGTGGGGCGCGTTGAAGGCATACTGGTTCCCGAGGGCCGTCGCCGATGACCCGCCTATCGGCTGGTAATCGTTGTTGTAGTACCCGAGACTATAGGCCAGCGCATCCATACCCGTAGTGGTGAATTGGCTATTGGGCTGACCGTCCCCGCCAATGTCCACCTGGGGGCCGGCAGACCCCGACAATTGTTGTCCGTTGACCCCCTTCAGCCAGCCTTGCAGGGTATAGGCATAGTCCATCCCCTGCACCAGGTTCTGTCCCAGTTCCTGCCTCGCCAGGGGTCCGTGCAGGTAATACCGGTAGGTGGCTTCGTTAGTCCACTGATCCAGAGCAGGCGAGTTGACGCGGCTGCTCAGCGCATTGACCACCCGGTTATCCGCATCATAGAGATATTGATAATAGAACTGATCCCATTTGCCATCCTCATACAATACCTTGTTGACCTTACCGCTGATGAGATCGTATTGATATTGGATATCCTTGAGACCCGTACTGCCGGTGACGAACTGCTGCTCGCCGGTGATCAGCGAGGCATTCTCCTGCACCATCTCTGCTACGTTGCCGTCATAGTCATAGCTGTAGTAGCTGGCTGCCTGCCGGTTCTGCGTGGGATCGCTGCCGGTCGACAACAGCGCGGTGGCAGCAACCCGTTTGCGCAGGTTCAGGTTGCTGCCGGGTATCCCGGCCGGCGTCCAGGACGGTTGCGCATCGTAAGCGGTGACGGTGACCTGGCGGTTATTGCCGGTGGAATACCAGGCCTTGAGGGTAGCATCGGTCATCGCATCCGTCTCCGCCAGGGTAGCGGCGCCCAGTTTTTCTCCCACCTCGATGATCCGGCCCAGGGCGTCATACCGGGTATAGCTGAACCGCCCCGCCGGGTTATTGCCGTCCACGATGGCTGGCTGCAACTGCTCGGCATTCTGCGAGACGGACAGTCGCCCCAGCCGGTCGTAGAGAAAGGTGGATGTTCCTGCGTCGGGTGTAGTCTGCCGCACCACCTGGTTGAGGCTGTTATAAACATAGTTCGTCGGCAGGCCATGATTGGGTACGATCAAACGCGTCGCAAACGGGACGTATATGATATCGCTGTCCGGCGAATTGTTATTGCTGGAAGAGTTGTCATTGACGACCCAGCTCATAGCCGGCGCATCAAAGGCAGCGTTGTTCCCATTGCAGGAAATATCCCGGATGAGGCTGCCGCTCGTGCTGTCCATCGGCCAATAACCCACCAGTCCAACCTGGTCGTTTGGGTCAAGAGACTTGCCCCGCAAATAAGTAGCGTTAATCTGGTCCGGTGTCCTCGCAACACTCCAGATGCGTACTTCATCCAGATAACCGGGGTACCATCCATACTGGCCGCCCCCAAAATTGTAGGAAGGATTGACCGTGGTCATGGTGGAAGTCCTGCCCGTAGTCACGTATGCACCGTCTATATATAAGGATGGGGTCTTGTTGTTATACACGATAGCAATATGGGACCAGAAGTAACCGAAGGACCACCGGCGATCCAGTAGCACAGGCATGTAGCCATTACTGGCATGTTCGAAGACGGTTATACCGTTCATGCCCACCGCAACGCCCATAAAGGCTGTGCCATTGGCGCCACCATCCTGCGGATAGATGACAAAAGGCGGGTTGTCGTTGATCCCCGCAGCCGGATCGGAAAGATTGGGAATATTATCCATTCCTGTCGGATGGATCCAGAATTCCACCGTGAACGTATTGCTGACATTGGTCAGCTCATAGTTATTGTTATTGTTTGGGTCCGGGTTGGAATTGATTTCAAGAGCCCCCTGGTTCTTAACAACAAGCGGAGTGGAACCTTGAGGATTGTAATTGCAAAACCCCTGGTTGTTGAAGTTGCCCCAGAGCATCAGCGGCGAACCGGCCAGAACCCCGACCGGCCCTAAACAGGAATTCTGAAAGTCTGCCACAACCTGTTGGTCGGTAGCCGCCTGATTGTAAAGCCGCAGGTGCTGCACTTCCGAGACGTCGGTGACCGGGAGGGCGATAGCACCCGTTGTCGCACTGACCCCGAATTCCGCGGGCCATGCCGGAATGTTAGCGGTCGGGATACCTTTCAGCTTAAGGCCGTCGACATACAACTGCAAAGGTCCGCCGGCAACCCCGTTGGACGACTGTATCATCAGATGCGTCCAGCTTCCCAGCGTAAACGACCGGGGAAGCCTGGCAGCCGCCGTATTAACCATGGTCATGTCATATCCCGAACCCGAAGAGTCCGGCTGCAACGTGAAGAGCTGGAACCAGATATACCCGCCCGTGATGGCCGCTTGTGCGAGGTACTTATTGTCCGGGGTGATCATCAGGAACTCGCGGGCGGCAATCCCGGAACCGCTGTACAGCCATAGCTCAAGAGCGTCAACGGAATTGTTCTGCAACGCATTGCTAAGGCCGCCCAGGATGGCGTCCTGGTTGCTCACCACCGTTGAAGGCTGGACGGGACAGGAGGCGGCGAACTGCGCGGACAATTGCTGGATGCTGGCAAGATCTTTTTCCGCTAGCAGATGCACCCCTTCGGGCGGTATGGTCTTTACCAGGTTACCGCTCTGGTCATAATAATAGAGGGTGTAGTGATATTGGTAGGTGCTTGCCTGGATTGTCGCGGAAGCCTGGTTGCTCAGGCATTTGGAAATGTAAGCGTTGCGGAAATTGATCCGAACCTGGTTGATATAAAGTGTATACGCCTCACCGGCATCTGAATATGCGCCTTTTAGCAGATCAGCCGCACAGGCGAAGTTATCATCCATGATGGTTGGCATCTGCGGCTTGTCATAGAGCCACGCTGTCGTACCCGGACACTGAGCGTTATATCCCTCATAATCCGCATAAGACAGGGGATAGCCTAACTGGTGGTTGAGGTAGTTGGTCAATACGATCTGGTATAAGGGGGAGTCGGGTGGCGGCAAATTGGGATAGATCGAGTTGAAGGTGGAGATCAGACTGCCGAGCTGGCTACAGGTGACATAGCTGGTAACGGGGTTGTTGCCGCTTCCGGGCGGAGGCACGACAAAAGCGACCGGCAAAATGGCCGGATTGGCCAGATAGGGACTTGTACACCCATTGGCGACACGTGACTGGAGGTCGGTCAGTTGGGCCGTTGTTAGTACGTCATCATCACCCAGCTGCTGCTGCAGCCAGGATGCAAAAGTCCCCGGACTGCCGGCAGCGGTCCAGGCATTCTGAAAGGCGGTCAGATTAGCGGAGACATTGGCGAAGATATCCGGCGTCAGGCTGGTTACATTAGGATCCACGCCATAAGGAATCTTGTTGTACGGATAGACATTGTCCAGCAGATCGGGCCCAAACCCCGCCCGTATCAGGTTGGGGGGAATGATGGCATTGAAGACATCGCTAAAGGACGTGTACCCGTTTGGCGCCGAAACCCCCGGCGGCAGACTGCTCACGATGTTCAAGGCTGTTCCCGCCTGGGCGGCGATATTCAGATAGGTGGCGGAAACCTGGTAAAGGTTCGATACGAGGTTCTGCAACACGGCATCGCTGAGCTGCGTATTGATGGAAGTATTATAAGCCGAGAATACCGGGCTCAGGTTGCGGATATTCTGCAGGAGGCTTAGCCAGTTGCCCTCCTGGGTGCTCAAATTAGTCATGGCGGCCAGCAAGGCGCTAGCGGTGGCTCCGGCCGCGGTCTGGGTACCATTGCTCAGCGCAGTGCCCGTACAGGATTCAGCATCCTGGAGGTCGGTGTAGTCATTGAAGATCCGGATCTTGCCGGCATAAAGCGCGGCGTTGGGATTGGAGGGGCAGCTGGAAGGCGGCCCGGGCGTCGATGTCGGCGGCGGGGGCGGTGGTGGCGGTGGGGGGGGCGGCGGCGGGACGTCAGGGCAAGTTAAATGATAGGTATAGGAATATTCTGCAAAATTATAATCAGGGTATTGGCCACTTGAGGTCAGGATGTATTGGAGAACATTGGTGGCGACCAGCTCCGAGGTCGTTCCCGCGGGGAACAACACGTTTATATAAGAAGGAACTTCCTCGCAATTCGGACAGGACTTCGTCCCCATCCCGATCTCGAGCTCTACGTCCCTGGCTACGGGACCGCCCGTGTGCGTAACCCACAGCTCGCTGGTATTATACACCTGGGTAGTCCCACCCGGTAACGTTCTGGTGCTGTTACTCGCATTGATCACGCTGGGAGAAAATTCCAGCGGGCCGGGGCAAGCCGGTGTCGGCGGCGGTGGCGGCGGTGGTGGCGGTGTCGGTGGGGGGGCGGCGGTGGGGTTAGTGGCTGCACAGGCCGAAACAGCGGAAGGAAGGCACGTGATGCCGGTCACCTGGTAGGTTCCCGAGACGCCACAGTCCTCCCCAGGACTCACAGCCGTAGTAAAGATCGGCACCTGCATATCGCCTGTATTACAGTTGACGGTACCGGTAGTAGAACCACTGAAATTATTGAGCGCATACGTAATGGCATAATTACCCGCAAATGCGGTAGTCCCGTTATTGTGAACAATATAATAGCCGCAGGTCCCATTCTGGTTTATATTGACTACCTGGTAAGTCGATAACGCATCCGGCGGTGTACACCCCGCCGTGCCAAGCGCATCGGTACCGATAAAGCAATCCACACAACTGGGGTTATAGGCCAGCTTGGCGAGACGGTAATATTTATTCTTCAGCTCCAGGTAATAATTCAGGTACATGGTCCATTCCATCGTCACCGACCGGCATGCATCATTGGGACTACAATTATTCCAGGATGAAGTGACCTCCGCTGCGGAAGGGTTGGCATCCGCCGGTTTGCAATACAGCATCCAGTCGATCCACTGGATGATGTTCTTTACGGGCAGCGCGACCGCTGGTGAAACGGTGCCATCCATCGGAGCCATACTCAGCGCTGTGGTCAGGTTCTGCAGGTCGAACTGCATATCCGAATAGTAAGTGGTACCCCGGCCGCCGTTGAACCACGGGTCCGCCTCCAGCAAGGCCAGCGGGTCGGCATGGTTGTAGTAACCGGCATTCGCGGCATCGCTGCCATTGGTATAGTTTTGTTGCAGGTTGGCATCCCACGTATAGCTGACCTCGTTATTGTCGGCCGGCGTAGGATTTGAGGCGTCCTTACACCAGAGATAGCTGCAGTATTCGATATGATGGACGACAAACAGGCTGGCCCACTCCGGGTTTTGCAGGTAGGCCCGGACAAAATCGGCCTGGCTGAGACTGCCCACCGTGGTAGTTGCCCCATTGGCGGCCACTACACTTAGCGAGCTGATGGCGGGGTCCTGGTTATAATACTCCATCACGTTGATCTGCGGCTGCAAAAAGACGGTTGCCGCATTGTTCTCCAAAGCCACGGGATCATATAATGCATATTGGCCGCCCGGCAACACATCCTGTTCCAGCTGCGTTAGCTTCTGTGCGCAGGGCGAGGGCGGGGAACAATTCAGGGCGGCACATTTTGCCTCCAGGGTGTTATACGTCGTCGTGATCCAGCTGATGATCGGATCGCTGGGGCTGTTCGTAAAGGAGATGCCGGAAAAATAGGTTGTATCGCCAAGAAGATTGAGCACGCTGTCCTGAAAGCTGACGGGGTCGCCGAGCAGCTTGCATGCACCACAGCTGCTGTAACACCCGCTGAGGTCCAGGGACTGCAATTGTTGCAGAAAGAAGGTCTGTAGCGTGGAAAGGTCTGTGTTGGTCGCTACATAATAGTTTGTCTGTGCATTGATCACATCATTGCTGAGCTGCAGGGAATAGGAAAAGGTATAGGTGCCCAGCTGGCCCACGG
>PMUF01000505.1 GCA_003167015.1 Chitinophagaceae bacterium
TATGGGGCACCCGTCCTTTGTCAGGGAACCAGGGCGCAGCTCGTAGATAGGTTCTCACGCAGAGCGCATGGCCGGGATCGGTATCCGTAAATAGAAACGAGCCGTGCTCAGATCGAGCACGGCGCGTGTGGTGAGTGAGGCCGGTTGTGTGGTGCGGTTAGTTGTGGCTGAGCTGAATCGTGACCCCGGTTGATGAGGCCGCGTTGCTGTTTATGGTAAGCGTGTCAGTCGCCGGACCCGCCTGAGAGTATGTAACGGTGATGGTGCAAGTACCTCCCGGCGCAATCGATCCGGAGCAGGTGTTGGTTTGCGAGAAGGCGCTGCTCGATCCGTTGGCGAACGTCAGCGACGAGATGGTCAGAATCAAGTTACCAGTGTTGGTGAGCGTGGTGGTGAGCGACGAGCTGAGAGTGGTTAACTGAAGCGCTCCGGTATTGACCAGCAACTTAACGACGTTGGTGTTGAGGTCGCTCACATTTTGAGTGGGCACGCCGTCGACAACATACAGCGGCGTGTTGTTGCCGAAAGAGTTGAACCCCCGGATGCGGATCACCGGCGTCTGACCGGGCTGCCCCGATCCGATCACGGACACCCCGGAAGCCTGACCCTGCAGCATGTCCACAACGTCGGGAACAGGCTGCTTCCTGGCAGCGCCAAGGTCGACGACCGACACGGCACCGGTTAGATCTTTCTTCCGCTGAGTCGCATACCCCGTCACCACCACTTCATTCAATGAAGAGTTGGAGGGAGAAAGGGCGATATCCCCCAGGGTACTTCTACCGGCAACAGGGATCTCCTGCTTGTCAAAACCTACAGAAGAAATGATGAGTGTGGAATTGTCACCTGCATCGATGGTGAACGATCCGTCAGCCGCCGTCTGGGTGGCAGCCTTGCCCCCTTTGACCTGTACGGTAGCGCCGGTTAAAGGCTGCTTGTCCGTATTGCTGATGATCCTTCCGGTGATCTTTTTCTGTGCGAAAAGTAGTGAGCTGGTTAGCACCAGACAAACGAATAGGCATAACCGCAGAGCGGAGTTAGTTTTGAATGTCATAGGCAAGTTTTTTTACATAGTGATAAGCTGTCAATTCAGGAGGCTAAACTACATTCTTATTAAATCCATCGCTCACATTTTTTTAACAGTTCATTAATTTTTTTTCTTATATTGCTTTATCCCCTTATTAGTAACTTCAAGAAAACGCTTAGCCCTAACTGATAACATCATGAGACTGACCTTCTTTATCTTTCTGGCATTTTTTCTGCTCGTAACGAGCTGCGAACGCAAGCTCTCTGCAGCGGAAGTAAAAGACAACCTGGAAAAGGCAATGTCGGCTTATCTGAAAAAGCAGCAGCGGCCAGGTACACCGCCATTAAATTTCAAGATGCTGGATGTAGATTATTATCAGGATGCCAGCAATTACTACCTGTGCAATTTCAAGGTCAAGCTCTACCGGCCCGATGGCACCGATACCACCGGCTTCATCACCGGCAGAGTGTCTAATGATTTCTCGAAGGTGTCGGGCAAATAACCTGAAAAACAAAAAGGCCGTCCCGTATAAACAGGACAGCCCTTCATCGTAATATCTTCAGCCAGGCCTATGACGTGGCCCAGGCCTTATCCCCCTTCTTATAATCGATACATCCTTCATATCTCCCGGGTATCTGCACATAACGCAGCGCTTTATTTGCTCCGGGTTCGGAAGTAAAGTACCCCCACAACGTCAGTTCCTTGATCATCCGGAAATAATGTGTCGGATCTTCCTTTTTCTTCTGTGCCTGGTACGCCTTCTGCTCCTTGTCCAGATCGACCAGCAGATCATGGCGTTGCTCCGGCGTTGCATCCATGAAATAACTCCCGTTCTTCTGCTTGCTGGCCTCATTCAGCTTTTGGATGCCGTCAGTGAAGATCTTCTGATCGGCAGGAATATAACAGTCCCGCACGATCCTCGTCATGAAATCACCCACCTTCGCATCCTTGGCGCCTGGTGAATTTGTCGCCGGCAGGATCGTTTCAGCTACTTCATCGAGAAAGGCAACATCGTTGTTGGAAAAATTAAGGCCGCCGGCCCCGATGTTCTTCTGCGGGTTCGTGCAACCGGAAAGCCATAGCTCTGCCCCCAGGACTGTACCTCCAAGGAGCAGGCTGACCCGCGACAACGCATCTCTTCTGTTCATATGTGCTATTTTTTAAGTTAGATATCCCCTTGTTTCAACGCCGTGACGGCAAAATCCGCCGCCCGTGCCGTCAGCGCCATATACGTCAATGACGGATTCTGACAGGCGGAAGAAGTCATACAGGCCCCGTCCGTAACGAATACGTTGGGCGCATCCCACACCTGGTTGTGCCCGTTCAGCACCGACGTTCGCGCATCACGTCCCATGCGCGCCGACCCCATCTCATGGATCCCGTCACCTACGGCATGTCCGTTGTCCCAGCTACGCAATTGCTTTACGCCGGCCGATTCGAGCATCGCCACCGCTTCCATAGCCATGTCCTTCCGCATTCGCTTCTCATTATCTTTCAGCTCGGCATCCATGCGCAGGACCGGCAGCCCCCATTTATCCTTTTTGTTCTTGTCCAGCGTGATCTGGTTCTCATGATAAGGCAACAGCTCGCCGAAACCGGTCATGCCGACGGTCCATTGTCCGGGTTCCGTCAACGCCTCCTTCAATCCGACGCCAATGCCCATCTCCGCTACGTCACGCTGCCAGCCTTCCCTGCTCGCGCTCCCCTGGTAACCAAAACCACGCAGGTAATCGCGCTTGTCGCCGAAAAAGTTGGCAAAGCGTACTACGTAAATGCCATTGGCGCGCCTGCCATAATAATACTTATCCTCATACCCTTCCATGATGCCGGACGCCCCGACATTATAGTGATGGTCCATGATATTGTGACCCAGCTCCCCGCTGCTGCTGCCCAGGCCCCCGGGCCATACGTCCGTCGCGGAGTTCATCAGCACCCACGCACTGTTCAACGCGCTGGCATTGACGAAGACGATTTTCGCATGATAGGTATAGGTCTGGTTGGTCTCGGCATCCAGCACTTCAACCCCCGTAGCCCTTTTTTTATCCTTATCATAGAGTATCCGCGTGACGATCGAATAAGGCCGGACGGTCAATTTACCCGTGGCGACCGCTGCAGGTAACGTCGACGACTGCGTACTGAAATACCCCCCGAAAGGACAACCTTCCCAGCACCGGTTCCTGAACTGGCACTGCGTCCTGCCCGGGATAGGGGCCGTCAGATTGGCCGAACGGCCGATGATCATATGCCTTTGCCCTTTATACTTCTCCCTGATCCTTGCAGCTACATCCTTTTCCACACAATTCATCTCCATCGGCGGCAGGAATTGCCCATCCGGCAATTGCGCCAGGCCCTCCTTACTGCCGCTGACCCCCGCAAATCGCTCCACATGATCATACCAGGGTTCCAGATCCTTGTACCTGATCGGCCAGTCGATAGCCCAGCCGTCCCTGGCATTGGCCTCAAAATCAAGATCGCTCCACCGATAGCTTTGCCTGCCCCACAGCGTACTTCTTCCTCCGATCCGATAGGCCCGCCACCAATTAAAGCGTTTCTCTTCCGTATAGGGACAATCCACATCCTTCGCCCAATTGTCGATCACCACCTCGGTAGCACCCCATGTCCTGCCGATATAAGGATGCTCCTTCAGCTGCTTCTGCGTCACTTTCCCCCGGTGCTCGAACTCCCAGGGATCCTTATTCGCGGTTTTGTAGTCCTTGATATGCTCGTAAGGGTGCCCCCGCTCAAGCATAATCGTCCGAAGCCCTTTTTCAGTCAGTTCCTTGGCCGCCCAGCCGCCGCTGATACCGGACCCTATGACGATGGCGTCATAGGTGTACTGGCCTTCAGCTTTATTGTTGACACGCAATGTATCTCCCGGCATGGCTTAAATATTGCCCTTCTTTAGTTCGCTCACCGCGTGGTCGGCCGCCCTGGCCGTCATCGCCATATAGGTCAGTGATGGGTTCACGCAATTGGCAGACACCATAAAGGCGCCGTCGGTAACGAATACATTCTTCGCATCCCATACCTGGTTCCAACTGTTCAGCACGGACGTCTTAGGGTCCTTGCCCATCCTCGCCGTACCCATCTCATGAATGCCACGGCCGGGGAATGGATTGTCGCTGTGGCTCTTCACGTTCTTCACGCCCGCCGCTTCAAGCATTTCCACGGCATCCTGTTCCATATCTTTTCTCATCTTCAGCTCATTCTCTTTCAGCTCGCAATCGATATTTAGTACATTCAGTCCCCACTTGTCCTTCTTCGTCTTGTCCAGCGTCACCTTGTTCTCATGATAAGGCAGGATCTCGCCGAAACCCCCGATATTCATCTCCCAGGGGCCCGGTTCCGTCAACGCCTCCTTGTATTCTTTGCCTATACTATATTCAGCTACCTCATGGTTATAGCCTTCCCTGCCGCCGCCGCCCTGGTATCCAAAGCCCCGGATATAATCCCGCTTGTCACCGAATATATTCCGGAATTGGGGGATATAAATACCGTTCGCGCGTCTGCCGTAATAATATTTATCCTCATACCCATCTACGGTTCCCCTCGCCCCTACTCCCAGGTGATGGTCCATCAGGTTGTGTCCCAATTCACCGCTGCTGCTGCCCAGCCCGTCCGGCCAGATATCCGTAGCGGAATTCATCAACACCCACGCGCTGTTCAGCGTCGACGCATTCAGGAAAACGATCTTGGACTTGTATTCGTACGTCTGGTTCGTCTCCGCATCCAGCACCTCTACTCCCGTGGCCTTCTTCGTGTCCTTATCGTAAAGGATCTTCGTCACGATCGACCAGGGACGCAGCGTCAGGTTGCCCGTCTTCACCGCAGCCGGTAAAGTCGAGGACTGCGTGCTGAAATACCCGCCGAAAGGACAACCCAGCCAGCATTTGTTACGGAACTGGCAGCCCGGCCTGCCCTCGTGCGGCACCGTTATATTGGCCACCCGGCCGATGATCATATGGCGCATGCCTTTGTAATGGTCCTTCAGCCGCGCCGAAATATCCTTTTCCACGCAGGTCATATCGTACGCCGGCAGAAAATGACTGTCAGGCAGATGCGGCAGGTTCTCTATCGAC
>PMUF01000313.1 GCA_003167015.1 Chitinophagaceae bacterium
CGGGGCCTATGTCTGCTCCGCATTCAGGGCTCCGCCCCTCATGCTCCGCGAACCGCGTCACCGCGGTTCCGCCTTACCCGAACTCCACGGATTCCCCGCCTGCGAAGTCGCATCCTCCCCCCTGGCCTCATGCGGCTCGAAATCCGTCGAATGCGCCGGCCCCTGGATCTTCGATAGATCGATCTCCGGCCTGTCCACCTCACTCACCGAGTGAATATCCATCAGCAGCTGCGGCTTCCGCCCGTCCAGCACATCGTACAACACCTCCTGCGGCCGCTCCACCCCTACATAATGGCCCTGCGAGATCACCGAATGCCGGCTCACCACCGTAGGACCTTCGATAGTCCAGTCCGCCGTATCTTTTTTCTCGAACCGGCACTCGTTGCAGATAAAATCCTTCACCTCACCCCACTCGTCTTTGCGCGCCGTGACACGGAAAACCTCACTGCCCCGGTACCACAGCGTTACTTTGCCACTACACTTCGCATGCTTGCAATCCCGATGCGCATCCACAGGCTTAAGGAACCACACGCGGTTCTTGAACCGGAACGTTTTATCCGTCAGCGCGCCCACCGGACACACATCGATGATATTGCCGATAAAGTCGTGGTCCAGCGATTTCTGGATATAGGTGGCGATCTCCACATGGTCCCCGCGATCCAACACGCCATGTTCCCGCTTTTCCGTTAGCTGATCCGCGGTGTACACGCACCGGAAGCACATGATACAGCGCGTCATGTGCAGCTGGATATAGGGGCCAAGGTCATGCTTCACGAAGGTCCGCCGTCCGAATTCATAACGCGTCGCCTCAAGACCGTGCTCATAGCTTAGGTCTTGCAGACTGCATTCCCCCGCCTGGTCACAGATCGGGCAGTCGAGCGGGTGGTTGATCAGCAGGAATTCTACGACCCCGTTGCGGGCGTCGATCACCTTGTCGCTGGTGATATTCTTGACCACCATCCCGTCCATCACATTCGTGCGACAGCTGGCCACCAGCTTCGGCATCGGCCGCGGATCGGCCGTCGAGCCGGCAGCTACTTCCACCAGACAGGTCCGGCATTTACCGCCGCTGCCCTTTAATGAGGTGTAATAGCACATCGCGGGGGGAGCTACATCCCCGCCAATCTTCCGGGCCGCATTCAAAATGCTCGTCCCCGGCTCCACCTCGATGGTGATATTGTCGATCGTAACTTTAAATAATTTCTTTTCGTCAGCCATTTTGTAATGCTTTTATATCGACATGGTAATTCTTCTCTTTCAATAGCGTTATCCAATATTTTAATTTTCTAACACTTAAGTTTTGATCTTTCCTGTTAATTTCCTCAAATAAATTTTTAATTCTCTTATCCTCGACTCTTACCTGCGATTTTGTATAATAGGCAATCGCCGCAAGATCATTGTTAAGTCCAAAATTAGCCAGATCAATTTCCTCAGACTTACAAATATTCAATATCCAAGCTTCCAGCGCTGGACATATTTGTATAAAATAATGATGCCTCGCCTTGTCGGTATGCCTCCACAAAATTAAAGAACCTTCTACTTTATCGACCACTTCAAATTCATCCAAATATTTGACCTGTCGTTTATCTTTATCAATAACTCCTACAGCAAAACGATCTTTTAACTTCCCTTTTTTCATCTGGCCCTCTACCTTTGTGCAACTGGTCTGATGATTATAACCTATTTTAGTAGGAATCAAGGTCTCAATCAATAATGTGTCTGCAAAGCATTCAGGCATTATTGACTTGTCCATGTTTCAAATAACTTTCCAAGTTATAAAATAAATCCACACCATATTCTTTGACTTCATCCATATCCTTTCTATCCATTCTTTTGATTTTTGTTTCATTCCCTTCATAATACACAAGAAAAATGGCCAAATCATTTTCTGCTTCTTCCATTAAAGTTTCTAGTATGTATGGACTATGCGTGGTCAAATAGAACTGGTTATTTTTATCAAACAAAACATCAGTTGTGAATAGTCGCATATATGGCGGAAACATATGAGCCTCTGGCTCTTCCAGTAATAATACCGTTTCCTTATTACTTCTAATAGCAGACTTATAAAAGATAACCCTTTGTAAGGTATCCGCAAGCAATTCATACGGTATGGTAAAAATCCCTCCTGAAGTTCTTTTTAATATAGTAAAACTTTGCTCTCTGGAATCATAAAGCAGCTCCAGATTATATGGCTTAAACAAGTCTTCAATTCCCTTTCGCAGATTTTCATTTGTGGAAATAATATTAAAAATATTTTCTCCATAAGGATATGATAAAGTCGAATAGCCTTTGCTCAAGTATTGAACACGTTTAAGAAAATCATATTTTCTTATTTCATATAATTCATTCCCTTTCCCAATCGATGATGATTTATAATTAATTACGGACTTATTGTTTTCAGTCAACTGAAACCTTTTTTTAATCCACACATCATTACTGTCGTCAAGATATATATTTCTTGTATCTTCCTTTGCAAAAGATGTCCCGTCTCTTTCAAATTGATTTAGAAAGGTCAGAGCGTCATTCTGGAATCGAACGACAAATCGATGCTTATCATTTATGCGTATTTCCGCTTGCTTGTTTATTTCCCCATTATAAAATAATGTAGTTAAATTTTTAACTCGCACAAAGGAGGAAAAATCATAATTCGAATCGTCAATTGAAAAAATGCTTAGTGCCTCTAAAATATTTGACTTGCCGACATTAGGGTACCCAATAAAAACATTAATCCTCCGGCAATCCTCAATCTTGATTTGCCGAATAGACTTAAAATTCTTAATTTCTATGTTTTTAATTTGGTTCATTCGATTTTTTAAGTTTCCCTCTCTACTATCAACCGTCGCAATGAGTGCATCCCTGCGGTTAGAACTTTATTCTTCCTTTATTCCTGATTCTTGCTCCGCTGCGGCTGCTAACGCAGCCTAACCCGGGCCTATATCTGCTCCACTCGGTTACGCCGTCGCTACCTCCAACGGGTCCGCATAATGCGCCAACCCATAATTCCTCACCAGGCATTCAGCCGGATTCTCCACATGCCACTCAAACTCATCCCGGAAATGCCGTATCGCCGCCGCCACCGGCCAGGCCGCCGCATCCCCCAGGGGACAGATCGTATTCCCTTCTATCTTCCGTTGGATATCCCACAACAGATCGATATCGCTCTTCTTTCCTTTGCCCGTCTCGATATTGCGCAGGATCTTCTCCATCCATCCCGTACCCTCACGGCAGGGACTGCACTGCCCGCAGCTTTCATGACGATAGAACCGCGCCAGCGTCAGGGTATTGCGTACTACACATTGGTCCTCGTCCAGCACGATAAATCCGCCCGAGCCCATCATCGACCCCTTTGGAAACCCGCCATCCGAAAGACTTTCATAGTTCATCAACCGCTTTTCGCCCTTCACCGTTTTCAGCAGCAGATTGGCCGGCAGGATCGGCACCGACGAACCGCCCGGGATACAGGCCTTCAGCCGTTTGCCATTCGGGATGCCGCCGCAATATTCGTCAGAATAAATGAAATCTTCGACAGAAATCGTCATATCGATCTCATAAACGCCCGGTTTGTTGATATTGCCACAAGCCGAGATCAGCTTCGTGCCCGTAGACTTCCCGACCCCGATCTTCGCATATTCTTCGCCGCCGATATTCAGGATCGGCACGATCGCCGCCAGCGTTTCGACGTTATTGACCACCGTCGGCCGGTCCCATACGCCTTTCACCGCAGGGAACGGAGGCTTGATACGAGGATTGCCGCGCTTGCCTTCCAGTGACTCCAGCAGCGCCGTCTCTTCGCCGCAGATATAGGCGCCCGCGCCCGTGTGAACATAAATTTCGCAGTCGAATCCCGTCCCAAGGATATTCTTGCCCAGCCAGCCGTTCGCCTTCGCCTCAGCGATCGCCGTTTCCAGGATGTCAGGGATCCAAGCGTATTCCCCACGGATATAGATATAAGTTACTTTGCTCCCCAGGGCATAAGAAGAGACGATCAGCCCCTCGACCAGCAGATGCGGCAGGAACTCCATCAGGTACCGGTCCTTGAACGTGCCCGGCTCCGATTCGTCGGCGTTGCAAACGAGGTGACGGGGAATTCCTTCCGGTTTTGCCAGGAAGCTCCACTTCAGCCCCGTCGGAAAACCCGCTCCGCCCCGGCCCCGCAGCCCGCTCTTCTTCACCTCTTCCGTCACCTGGTCCGGCGTCATCGTTTTCAGCGCCTTTTCAACGCTCGCATATCCGCCTTCCCGGCGATACACTTCATAGCCGCGGATCCCCGGTACATTGGCTTTGTCTAATAATAGTTTCTTGGCCATTACGATATTACATTTTTACCCCCGCGCAAGCGGGGGAAGCGTTTAGTTATTCGTCGCCGCCGTCTGCCGGCATTCTTCAATAATGGAATCCACTTTCTCCGGCGTCAGGTTCTCCCGGAAATATTTGCCCAGTTGCATCATCGGCGCATACCCGCAGGCCCCCAGACACTCCACCGTTTTCAGCGTGAAAAGCCCGTCCGGCGTCGTTTCCCCCACCCCGATATTCAGCTTCTTTTTGATATAATCGATGATATCGTCACAGCCGCGTACCATGCAGGGACCCGTTTGGCACACTTCGAAGACATACCGGCCAACCGGCTTCAGGTTGAACATCGAATAGAAAGTCGCCACCTCATACACCTCGATCGGCTCCAGCTTCAGCAGCGTCGCGACATAATCCATCGTCTCTGCGCTCAACCAGCCGCCAAATTCATCCTGCGCCAGGTGCAGCACCGGGATGATCGCGCTCTTCTGCTTGCCCTCGGGGTAACGGGAGATGAACTCGTCTACTTTCTTTAGTTTCTCGTCAGAAAATTTTATCATGATAAAATAAATCTTTTGTTAGTCGGCATTTGATCTCTCTTCATCATCCTTGCGACGCTCCGTTCAAGGGCAGTAATCCTATGCATCCATCTCACCAGCGATCAAATTCAGCGACGACATCACAATCACCGCATCACTCAACATCGCCCCCTTCGTCAGCTCCGAATACGCCTGGTAGTAAATGAAGCACGGCCTCCTGAAATGCAGCCGGTACGGCGTCCTTCCGCCATCACTGATCAGGTAGAACCCCAGTTCTCCGTTACCGCCCTCAACCGAATGATACACCTCACCCGCCGGGATCTCCGTCTCACCCATCACGATCTTGAAATGCCAGATCAGCGCTTCCATTTTCGTATAGACATCCTTCTTCGCCGGCAGATAATATTCGGGGGCATCCGCATGATAGACGGAAGCCTCAGCGCCTTTGAATTCCTGGACCTTCTTATACGCCTGCTCGATGATCCGCAGCGATTGCCACATCTCGTTCTCCCGTACCATGAAGCGGTCATAGCAGTCGCCGGTAGATCCTATCGGTATATCGAATTCGAAATCTTCATAGCTGGAATAAGGCTGATGCACCCGTACGTCGTAGTCGACACCGGCTGCCCGGAGATTGGGACCCGTAAAACCATAGTTCAGCGCGCGTTCAGGACCAATCGGACCCGCACCGATAGTACGCTCCATGAAGATGCGGTTACGGGTGAACAGGTTCTCGAATTCCTTCAGCACCCCGGGATATTCTGCCAGGAACTTCTCCAGCTTTTCGAAAGCAGTATTCGTAAAGTCCCTTTCAAACCCCCCTATCCGGCCCATATTCGTCGTCAGCCGTGATCCGCAAACCTCTTCGTAGATCTCATAGATCAGCTCCCGGTACTGCATCACGTAGAGAAAGCCCGTAAAGGCCCCCGAGTCGACGCCCACCACCGAATTGCAGATCAGGTGGTCCGAGATCCGCGCCAGTTCCATGATGATGATCCGCAGGTAATCTACCCGCTTCGGCGTCTTGACACCTAACAGCTTCTCGCAGGTCAGGTGCCAGCCCATATTGTTGATCGGGGAAGAACAGTAATTAAGGCGGTCCGTCAGCGTCGTGATCTGGTACAAAGGACGACGTTCTGCCAGCTTTTCAAAAGCGCGATGGATATACCCCACCGTCTGCTCCGCGCTCACGATCCGCTCCCCGTCCAGCTCCAGGATATTCTGGAACACCCCATGCGTCGCCGGGTGCGTCGGACCGAGGTTCAACGTCGTCGTGGTCTTCTCGATGCTGCCTTCGGGCAGTTTAATATGTTGCTCCGTGCTCATGTGAATACTTTTTATTGTATCAGCTTTATCTCGCTCTTCACCATCCTTGCGACGCTCCGTTCATCGGTATCAAGTCTATTTAGCTATCTCGGCTCCCCCGTTAGAGCTTCGGCCCGCAACACCGTTGCGGCCCTCGCTCGCATCCTTCGCCGTTGGCTCGGATGCCTCCGGCAATACCCCCCGTCCAAACATGGCGTCATCTTTATCAATGCGCGTCTGATCTTCCAGCGGAAACTCCTTGCGCATCGGAAAATACTCCATCTCATCCACGTTCAGGATCCGCTTAAGGTTAGGATGCCCGACGAAATGGATACCGAAAAAATCGTACGTCTCCCGCTCCATCCAATTGGCAGAAGCGTACAATTGCGTCGCCGTGAAAATATCGGGTTGCGTAATGGAAGTAAAGACTTTGAACCGAAGGCGGATATTGTCGGTCAGGTTGTGCAGGTGATAGACCACCGCTAACTCCCGGCCCGGCTGGTTGGGATAATGTACCGCCGTGAGATCGGTCAGGAACTGAAACCGTAATTCCTCGTCATCAAAAAGAAATTGCATGACTTTCAGGTTCAACGCTGCCGGCGCCTCGAAAGTCAGCAGGCCATAAGGCTCTTCAAAATGTGTCAGCTGCTCTCCGAATTTGGCGGTCAGCCGGTCTTTGATTATCTCGTTGGTTAATGCCATATAAGATTAAGTGGTCGGTCCGTTATTGTATCCCATAGCTGTTCAGCAAAGCCTTATACTGCTCACTGCCACGCCGGCGCACACTCTCCTGCCCTACCAGGTCCTGGATCCTCATAAAGCCGTCCAGGATCGCTTCCGGCCGGGGCGGACAACCAGGTACATAGACATCGACCGGCACTACCTGGTCGATCCCCTGCAGCACCGAATAAGTATCGAAAATACCGCCGCTGCTGGCGCAGGCGCCTACAGCCATCACCCAGCGGGGTTCTGCCATCTGCAGATAGACCTCTTTGACGATCGGACCCATCTTCTTCGCAATGGTTCCCATGACCATCAGCAGATCACACTGCCGGGGAGTAAAGGCCAGCCTTTCCGCGCCAAAACGCGCCAGGTCATAGTGCGAGGCCATCACAGCCATGAATTCAATGCCGCAGCAGGAAGTCGCAAAAGGCAGCGGCCAAAGGGAGTTCTTCCGGGCCAAACCCACCACACTGCTCAACCGGGTAGTAAAAAAGCCCTCCCCCATATAGCCCTCGGGCATATTGACGAGGCTGATATTATCCTTGGTATCCGCCTGGATAGGATGAACATTAAATCGAACTGGACGTGACATATTATAAATATTTTAATGTAACGAAGGCAGAAGCAGTCGTTTCCTCCATTATATAACGCTCTTTAACAGCAATCGTTTGGTATTATTGTCTATCGCCGCACTTACTGTGCCATGCAGACCTTCGCTCTCTTCTCCGCTTACGCCTGCTTCGCAGGCTAAACGGGGCTCCATGTCTGCGTACCTTCGGTCCGCGAAGGCCGTCCCGGCCTTCAGTCCTCCCACGTCAGCGCCCCTTTCTTGATGATATATATAAAGCCCACCAGGAAGAGCCCCACGAATAGCAACACCTCCCCGAATCCCGACCACCCCAGCCCACGGAAATTCACCGCATAGGGGTAGAAAAAGATCACTTCGACATCAAACAATACAAACAGTATAGCTACTAAAAAATATTTGATGGCCATCGGCGTGCGGGCATTCCCTACGCCTTCGATACCACTTTCGAAGTTTTGGAGTTTTTCGGCCGACCTGCGCCGGGGACCGAGAAGATGTGTGACAACCAGAACCAGGCCTACAAAGCCTAACGCGAATAAGAATTGGACACCGATAGGAAAATAACTGATGGAATTATTTAGATTAGAATCGGTCGCAAGGGTATTGGCCTGAAGCAGATAGATGTCCATTTTTTAGGAATTCAGCAACAAAAATAAGCTAGGACTCGGAAATTCCAACATTTTATGTTGGAAATGCGCTTTTTAAAAAAATTAAGCGCATTTCCACATATCGCTAATAATTGTCCTTCGGACAAACTGCCTCCGGCAGTTTCTGAAGAAAATAAAGCAGAAGGCCCGGCGAACCGGGCCTTCTGAAGAAGATTAACTATTTCGTCCCTGACGCCTTCGGCTTGGCAGCCGCCTGTTTGGCAGGACGGGTCAGCAAAGTAAGATATTTACTGGCAACCTGATTCGTGGGATCCACTTCCAGCACCTTTTGGAGGTAACTGATAGCCGTCTGCTTGTCTTTTTTAATGTCATTATAATATTGCGCCAGGAAGAAATAAGACGTCAGGATCTGGCTCTTATATTTGATCGAGTCGGCAGTGCCGGCCGCTTTCGCCGTGGAATCAAAACCCCGGGCAAATGACGCCAGTTTATCGTAAGCCTCTACAGCAATTCCCTGGGAATTGGTAGAATCATCCTGCGCCTGCTTCGAACGTGCGCACCAAAGATAGCCGTAGATTTCATTGGGAAATTTGGACTCATAGAGCCCGCAGAAAATGCTGTCGGCAGTCTTATAAGCGCCCGCCTGGTAATTGGAGATCCCCCAGTTATACAGGTCCGTCTGTGTAGGATTGATTTTGGATGCATAGGCGAGTCCTGCCAGATCAGCCTGCGCTTTCTTATTCCCCAGTTTCTTCGCCAGATCTATCGCTTGCGCCAGATATTTTGCCTTTTCGTCGGGTAAGGTGTCCTTCTGATAGGCCAGGGCATAATCCGCGAAAGCCTGGGTCCGCGTTACCGAATCGGTGGACTTGGATTCGATGCCGGCCCGGAGCGCATAGTCTAAAGGAATAATTGCAGCAGGATCCTGCTTGGCGAAATAAGTGGCGATACTCTGTGTCGCGCAGGCCGCATCACCCAGCGTATCGCAGCAATAAGCGACCTTTTTGTAAAAATTAGGATCAACCTTGGCGCCCTGAGCGCTGATGATCGACAGGGCCTTGGACTTTGCGTCGGCAAACTTACCCAAAATGATCAGGAAGTCCGTCTGTAGCAGATCCACATAATCGCCCGGATCAGAATTGGCAACGTATTTTTGTAATGCATCCGTCACCTTCGGAACATCGTCTGTATTCCAGTGGTTATAATAATAATAGAACAGCTCATAATAAGCCGGAGCATACGCCGGATCCATTTCTGTGGCTTTTTGGAAAGCCGGTAGGAAAAACTCCTTATTGTTCTGCGTCAGGTAGATCTTCCCGATCTTATACTCGGCTTCGGCGAGTTTCGGGTCGATAGCCAACGCCTTATTATAAGAGGTCACGGCATTACCACCGTCGATCAGTTTGCGATAGGCGTCCCCCATCAGCACATAGGTCGTTGGATCGTTGAACTTTTTGATCTGCGTAGCCTGGTTCAGCTTATCGATCGCATAAGCGGCATCACCCGCACGCGCATCGATATTGGCATCCGCAACGGCATTCAGTACGTCGATATCCTTCCCCTTGGACAAGCTGATCGCCGTCTCGAAGTGCTGACGCGCATCAGCCGTCTTGCCCAGCCGAAGCTCGACATTCCCCATCCCTGCCAATAGCAGCGGAGCGTTACCATTGGTCTGCAACGCCTTGGAATACAAGTCCTGCGCTGCCAAAGAATCCTTCATGGCCAGCAAAGTCTGACCATCCCAATAGATAGCATCTATATTGTTG
>PMUF01000063.1 GCA_003167015.1 Chitinophagaceae bacterium
GCCCGACCACAACGCTGACGCTTCTGGGATCGACCGGTCCCTCGACCGGTCTCTTCTCGAACGTCCTCTTCCACCCACCCCGGTCCCCCTTCCCATTTATCTCGCTAAATCCCCGCTAATCATTATTTTAGCACCCGCAAGTCCCATCCGTTCATATTTGCATCACCAATGCTATAGCAACATGAAAAAAAGCTGCATCCTCGCTCTCGCCATCCTCTCCCTGGCTGCCTGCCACCAGGAAGAAAAACAGGCTACTCCCGATTTTCTGGCCGCCAATCTCGACACGACCGTCAGCCCGGCCACCGACTTCTTTCAATACGCCAACGGCGGGTGGATCAAAAGTACCTCCATCCCCGCCGCCGAACGAGGCTGGGGCATCGGCAACCTGGTACAGGAAGACATCTACCAACGATTGCAGACTATTAGCCAAAAGGCCGCAGCCGAAAACGCCCCCGCCGGCAGCGTCAGCCAAAAGATCGGCGACCTCTGGACCAGCGGCATGGATTCTACCAACATCAACCGCCAGGGCCTTCAACCCCTTCAGCCGGAACTGGATTTTATCCGCGCCATCCATGATATCCCTGGCCTGCTGCAGGCAGCCGACCGGCTCCAGTCAGCGGGAGTAGGCTGCCTCTTCGATGATGGGGCCGGACAGGACGATAAGAACAGCAACGAAATGCTTTTTCAACTCTGGCAAGGCGGCCTTGGCCTTCCCAATCGCGATTATTACTTCAAAACCGACGAAAAATCCATCAAGGTCAGACAGGCCTACCAGCAATACCTGCTCCTCACCTTCCGCCAGCTCGGCGCGGACAGCACCGCCGCCAGCCGGCAAGCAGCCGACGTCTTTGCCCTGGAAACCAAACTGGCCGGCGCCTCCCGCAAACTGGCCGACCTGCGCGATCCCAACAAGAACTACAACAAACTGAGCCGCACCGCCCTGCAAAGTTTAACCCCGCACATCTCCTGGGAAGACTGGTTCCACAACGCCGGCATCAGCCATATCGACTCCGTGATCGTCGGCCAACCTGAATTCTACCGGGCCCTCGACGCAGCCCTCGCCGGCTCACCCCTCAAGACCTGGAAAGACTATTTACAGGCACACCTCATCATGTCAGGCGCACCTTACCTCGATAGCGTCACCTTCAACAATAACTTCAATTTCCACAAGACCCTCACCGGCGCCACCGCGCCCCGCGCACGCTGGAAAAGAGTCCTCGATGCGGAAGAACGCGCCATGGGTGAAGCCCTCGGCCAACTGTTCGTCAAGGAATACTTCCCCGCCACCGCCAAACAACGCTATAGCAACATGGTGGAAAATATGCGCACAGCTTACAAGCAGCGTATTCAGAAACTGACCTGGATGACCGACAGTACCAAAGCCAAAGCCATCGCCAAACTGGCCCGCATCACCCCAAAAGTGGGCTACCCCGATCATTGGAAAGACTTCAGCGCCCTCGTCATCGACCGCGGCCCCTGGGTCCTCAATATGCAACGTGCTTCCGCCTGGTGGCGCCATTATAATCTGGATAAACTGGGCAAGCCCGTCGACCGCACCGAATGGGGCATGTCGCCACAGACCTATAATGCCTACTATAACCCCAGCAATAATGAGATCGTATTGCCGGCCGGGCAGTTTGCCGTACCGGGCAAAAGAGATGAAGAACTCGATGACGCCTTCGTCTATGGCTATGCGGCAGCTTCCACTATCGGTCATGAGATGACCCATGGCTTCGATGACGAAGGACGGCAGTATGACGCTGATGGCAACCTTCATGAATGGTGGCAGCCCGCTGACAGCGCTCAATTCGTGCAGCGCGCTTCTTTTATTATCCGCCAGTTTAATGAATTCAATCCCGTAGATACCCTCCATGTCAACGGTGATGCCACCCAGGGAGAAAATATTGCCGACCTCGGCGGCCTCGTCATCGGCCTCGATGCCTTTAAAAAGACCGAGGCTTATGCCAAAGGTGAAAAGATCGGCGGCCTCACCCCCCTCCAACGCTATTTCCTCGGCTACGCCTATGGCTGGCTCTACCAGGAAAGAAAGGAGGCGCTGGCCAGCCAGCTGATGACCGACGTCCATGCACCCGCCAAAGAACGCGTCAATGGGCCCGTCGTCAATATCCCCGAATTCTATGAGGCCTTCGGCGTCAAACCCGGCGACAAAATGTACCGGCCCGACAGTCTAAGGGTAAAAATTTGGTGAGCGGTAATCACGCTTCCCCAATTACGCTGTATATTACCAACTCCTTAAAACCCCATCCATGGAATTGAAGATTGATAATATCAGCAAGACCTACCCCAACGGTGTCAAGGCCCTGGTTAACGTTTCCCTGACCATCCCCACCGGGATGTACGGCCTCTTGGGCCCTAACGGCGCAGGTAAAAGCACGCTGATGCGGACCATCGCCACCCTCCAGGAGCCAAACAGCGGCTCCATCACCCTCGGCGAACTCGACGTCCTGAAGGATAAGGACAAGGTCCGCCAAATGCTGGGCTACCTCCCCCAGGAGTTTGGCGTCTATCCAAAAACGTCAGCTGTCGATCTGCTCAACTACCTCGCCCTGCTGAAGGGCATCCACGATCCCGCCAACAGGAAGGACATCGTATCGGCCATCCTGCAAAAGGTCAACCTGTATGAGTGGCGGAACAAAGCCGTCAGCAGTTTCTCCGGCGGGATGCGCCAACGCTTCGGCATCGCTCAATGCCTTCTCGGCGATCCCCGGCTCATCATAGTCGATGAACCGACCGCCGGCCTGGACCCCGGCGAACGCAACAGGTTTTACAACCTCCTGTCCGAAATTGGCGAGGCCGTCATTGTCATCCTCTCCACCCATATCGTCCAGGACGTCCGCGAACTCTGCGCCAATATGGCCATCATCAACAACGGCCGCGTCCTGTTCGCCGGAACCCCCGATGACGGCCTGGACCTCATCCGCAACAAAGTCTGGGCCCGGCAGGTCGACAAAGCCGACCTCGAATCCTACAAACAGCGGTATAAAGTACTGAGCAATAAACTGATCGGCGGCCGGCCCCTGATCCACATTTATTCGGACGAAGCGCCCGATGCCAGCTTCCGCGCCGCGGAAAATACCCTCGAAGACGTATTCTTCGCTAAAATAAATGAGATCCTATGAGAAAATTTATCCTCTTCGAGATCAGGTACTGGCTCAGAAGGCCGATGCCCTATATCTTTTTCCTGGTCTTCGCCCTGTTCGCTTTCGGCTTCCTCGACTTCGACTTCATCCAGATCGGCGCCGGCAGAGGCATTACTCACGCCAACGCCCCCCTCGTGGTGCAAATATTATATGGCGCCATGTCCGTGCTCGGACTCGTCGCCATCACCTCCTTTTTCAACGCCACGGCTACCCGCGATTATACTTCTGGCATGGACCAGATCGTATTCGCTTCACCCATTAAAAAAATCCATTTCTTCTTCGGCAAATTCTTCGGCGCCTGGCTGGTCGCAATCCTCCCCTATACCGGCATCGCCCTCGCCGCCCTGATCAGCCCTTATATGCCCTGGGTAGACCCCACACACTACGGCCCCTTCTCCTGGCAGGCCAATCTCAACGGATTTTTATTATTCTCCGCCTTCAACACCCTTTTCGGCGGCGCCGCCATCTATGCCTTCGCCATCTATTTCCGCAACCCGGTATTGTCTTATATCGCGGCCTTTGGTATCATGGTCCTCAACGTCATGGCCGCTGTTATGACCAAAGATATTGAGAACCAGCATTGGGTCCTGCTCCTCGACCCGCTCGGACAACATGCTTTCAATGTCTTCACCAAATACTGGTCGCCCGCCCAGCGCAATACAGGCTATGTAAGCTTGTCATCGGGTCCTTTTCTACTCAACCGGCTCCTGTGGGGCAGCATCGGCATGGCTATCCTGTTCTGGGTATACTGGGCATTCGATTTCACTCAGGCACGTAGCAGACCCGCGAAAAAGAAAGGTATGGAACCGGCCACAACGTTACCCTCTGCCATGACGCCACCCACCCCTATCACGACAACACCCGCCGTTATCCGCGTCCGCCGCCCTGTATCCGCCTGGTTCCATCAGTTCGCCTTCGAGCTGAAAAGCATTACCCGTAACAACGCCTTCATCATCCTGACCTCCATCGGGCTGTTCAATCTCATCGTCGACCTCAGTCTCTCTACCGGTAACTTCGGCCAAAAGAACCTGCCGGTCACCTACTCTGTCGTAGAACTCATCAGCGCCAACCTCTGGATCTTCATCATGGCCTTCATTATATTTTACAGCGGCTATGTCGTATTCAGGGAGAAAGAGGTCAAACTGGACGAGATCGTAGACGCATCGCCCGTCAGCAATGGCTATATCGTGACCACCAAACTGGCCGCCGTGCTTACCTCAGTGGCCATCATCCAGATGGTGGCCCTGATCTTCGGCATCCTCTTTCAACTGTTCCACAGTTTCACCCGTTTCGAAGTCTGGGTGTATATCCGGCTATTCGCCCTCGACCTCCTCGGCTTCGCCTTCATGCTGGTGGCAGCCTACCTGATCCAATTACTCGTTAATAATAAATATATCGGCTATTTCGTGATCGTGGCCTTCCTCATTGCCAACACCTTCCTCTGGCAGGCCTTCCGGGTGGAATTCAATATGGTGCGGTTCGGCAAACTCCCCGGCATCATCTATTCCGACATGAACGGCTTTGGCCCCTTTGTGCCCGGACTCATCGGCTTTGGCTTGTACTGGTCGCTGTTTTGCGCACTGCTCGTATTGGCCATCATCGGAATGAACCTGCGAGGGAAAGAGAACGGTCTCCGGCCAAAAGCCACCCGACTGGCCCTCTACCTGAAAAGCCGCGTCACCCTCCCAACCGTTCTGCTTGTCCTGTTCCTGACCTGCGGCGGCTGGCTATACTACAACACTAAAGTGCTCAATATTTACGGTTCGTCGAAGAAGTGGGAGAGACTGCAGGCAGATTACGAAAAGAAATACAAGAAAGACGAAGCTCTTCCGTTACCCTTCACCACCGCATTGAAATATACGATCGACCTGTT
Organism: Chitinophagaceae bacterium; assembly: GCA_003167015.1. Classification (GTDB taxonomy): domain Bacteria; phylum Bacteroidota; class Bacteroidia; order Chitinophagales; family Chitinophagaceae; genus Puia. Next base: position 5,035 of record PMUF01000063.1, read on the forward strand.
CCCGGCTAAAAGGAGCCTGCACGTACATGTCGAATGGTGGGTAAAGAATGTTCACGAGACGCCCATTACCATCATCCCCTTCAATATGCCGAACAAGGCTTCCAATGATACCCTGACGATCCCCGGCGCAGCCCTGACGGCGACAGACCCGTACCTCCTGTACAGGACCTATACGCTGCAAAAGCCCCTGCAGCCGGGCGATAGCATCCGGCTCACTTATACGGCAGACTTTATCAACAGAGGAATCGAGAATGAAGTCTCCTTCACCCAGATCACCGCCAACGGCAGCTTTTTCCACGATAACGACATCTTGCCGGTTATCGGTTACTCCAACCAGAGAGAGCTGACCAACGCCCTCGACAGACGCAAATATAAGCTGCCCCAACGCCAACGCCTCGCCAGGCTCAGCCGGATATGCACCGATACCTGTAATACGTCTTATATCAACAACAGCGCGACCTGGGTAGATATTACCACCACCATTTCCACCAGCGACAACCAGATCGCCATCGCACCGGGTTCCCTCGTCAGTCAATGGCACGAAAAGGACCGCAACTATTATACTTACCAACTGCACCATAAGGCCCTTAATTTCTTCAGTTTTATCGCCGCCAACTACCTGGTCAAAAGAGACAGCATCGATCGCGTCGCCATAGAGATCTATTATGATAAACACCATCCTTACAATGTGGATAGAATGATCTCCGCCGTCAAAAAGTCCCTGCACTACTACACGACCAATTTCGGCCCCTATTACCAGCAGGAATGCCGCATCATCGAATTCCCCCGCTATGCAGGCTTCGCACAGTCTTTCCCCGGCACCATGCCCTACAGCGAATCCATCGGCTTCATCAGTGACCTGCGCGACACCTCTACCCTTGATTATGTCACGTATGTCGTCAGTCACGAAATGGGCCACCAGTGGTGGGCACACCAGGTCATAGGCCCCGCCATGCAGGGCAGCGAATCCTTCAGCGAAGGACTGGCACAATACAGCGCGCTCATGGTGATGAAAAAGGAATACGGGCCGGAAAAGATGAGCCGGTTCCTGAAGTATGAGCTCGACAACTATCTCCGCGGCCGGGCCCAGGAAAAGGAATACGAAAACCCGCTCATGCGCACGGAGGGCCAAAGCTACATCCACTATAGCAAGGCAAGTCTTGTCTATTATTATTTACAGGAAATGATCGGCGAACAACGGCTCGATACCATCCTGAAGAAGATCGTCACCCAATACGCATACACCAATCCACCCTTCCCTACCGCCTTCAATATCGTAGACCAACTGAAAGCCGGCACCCCCGACTCCCTGTCTTACCTCATATCCGACATGTTCGAAAATATTACCCTCTTCAACAATAGCGTCGATAGCGCCACAGTCACCAAGATCGCCGACCACCGCTTCCAGGTGAAAATGAAATTGCTGTGCGAGAAGATCCGTTGCGACAGCCTCGGGAATGAACACAAAGTACCCATCAACGACTACATCGACGTGGGGATTTTCGAAAGGAACCGCCAGGACGGCTCATTGCTGGGAAATAGCCTCCTGACCAGAAGGATCAGGATCCATGGCGATACAACACTCACCTTCATAGTACCCAAATGGCCCTACCAGGTAGGCGTCGACCCCTATCACTATTTGATTGACAAAGTCACAGAAGACAACCTGAAGATAGTGCTCTGACCCGGGCACCCCTTCGGTCCCCGCGTCCCGGCTGCTGCCGCGCTCAAAGTTCGCAAAATGCGAACTCCCCCCGGTCGCCGCCCCACTACCAATACACCGTATACAGCGTGATCAATATCGCGACGATCACCAGCGCCCCTACCGCAAAACCTTTCGACACCTTGAACATGCTCGTATCCACGATCAGCCCCTTGTTAACCACCCCCCTCTTGTTCTCCACGAAATTGATGATCGCCATCCCCGCCACGCAGATCAGGAAGACAAAACCCATCCTGTCCAGGAACGGTATCTCAAAAGCGCCATGGTTGTCCGGATTCGGCTGGAAAAACCCATAAGGCGTCAGCCAGCTAAGGTCTGCCCACATAGGAAGAAACTTAAAGATAATCGACAACACCAGCCCCCCGATCATCGCAAACATCGCCGCATTCGCCGTCGTCCGCTTCCAGAAAAAACCCAGCAGGTACATCGCCAGGATACCCGGCGATACAAAACCTGTATATTCCTGGATAT
>PMUF01000212.1 GCA_003167015.1 Chitinophagaceae bacterium
TCGAGTTGATCATAGAGGAACCCTTCCTTTGCCAGGTGCTGCAGATGGAGTAGGAGATAACCGTAGAATCCACCGGAGTTAAGGACGTATATCTTTTTGTCGTGGATCTTCAACTGGTTCCAGGTCAGCATTTCGAATAGCTCATCCAGGGTGCCGAAGCCTCCCGGAAGGATGACAGCTGCGTCACAGCTTTCGTACATCAATTTTTTGCGGGTATGCATATCGGGGACGATAGACAGCCGGGTGAGATTTTTGTGGTGTCGCTCTCTTTCGGTCAGCATTTCGGGGATAAAGCCCATGACATCGGCCCCTGCGGCAAGGGCAGCGTCTGCGATCTGTCCCATCAGCCCGGTACTGCCGCCGCCGTAGATCAATTTCAGCCCGAGCAGGCCGATGTATTTACCCAATTCGGCCGTGTGTTGAGCGAAGAGGGGATTATTGCCATTTTTGGAGCCGCAGAAGACGGCGACGGATTTTATTTGCTTCATACAGGAAAAGTAAAATTCATCTTTTACGGCTGTATTTCCTAATTTCATACATGACCTCTTCGTTGCTTTTTTCTTTTGTGATCGGTTACTTTTTCCTGTTGTTGCTGGTAGCCTGGCGTACTTCGCGTCATTCCAACAACGAATCCTTTTTTATCGGTAACCGGAATTCCAATTGGATGCTGGTGGCATTCGGCATGATCGGCACTTCTCTTTCCGGGGTCACTTTTGTCTCGGTGCCGGGAACGGTGGGGGATTTCACCGATGACGGTCACAAGGCTTTCGCTTATTTCCAGGTCATCATCGGGAATTGGATAGGCTGTATGGTCATTGCCTTCGTGCTGTTGCCGTTGTATTACCGGTTGAACCTCACTTCCATCTACCGTTATCTGCAGACCCGGTTTGGAACGGTGGCATACCGGACGGGTTCGCTGTTCTTTATTCTGTCCCGCACGGTAGGGGCCACGGCGCGGCTCTACCTGGTGATCAATGTGCTGCATCTGTTCATCCTGAAGGACCTGGGCATTCCTTTCGGCCTGACTACGGCGGTGATCCTGGTGATGATCCTGTTGTATACGTTTGAGGGTGGGGTAAAGACCATCGTGTATACCGATACATTGCAGACAACATTTATGCTGCTTGGGCTGGTTGTCTGCATCGTCTATATTCTGCATCATTTGGGGCTGTCCGTGGGCGGGGCGATGCAGGCACTGGAGGCCAGGGGGCTCACGCGGGTATTCCATACCGATGTGCGGAGCAAGAACTTCTTTGTCAAGCAGATTGTCGGCGGGATGTTCATCATGATTGCCATGACCGGGCTGGACCAGGAGATGATGCAGAAGAATATCAGCGTCCGGAATCTCGGGGATTCCCAAAAGAACGTGGTGGTCTTCAGCTTTGTCATGGTGGTGGTGACCTTTCTGTTTTTGTTGCTGGGGGGGCTGCTGTACCTGTATGCTCTGCACCTGGGGGCAGGATATCCCGGCGGCGATCACCGGTTGCTGCTGAATGGGCGGAATGTGACCGGGGACGACCTGTTCCCCACGCTGGCATTGCATTATCTCCCACCGGCTGTGAGCATTATCTTCATTATAGGCCTTATTTCGGCTCTGTTCCCCAGTGCCGATGGGGCACTGACGGCGCTGACGTCTTCATTCTGCATCGATCTGCTGGATCTCAAGGGCAGGACGGGGATGAGCGAAGGGCAGAAAAGACGGATACGGCTGACTGTCCATGTCAGCTTTGCTTGCGTCTTCCTGCTGTGTATCCTCCTGTTCAAATGGGTGAACAATAAATCCGTTATCGGGGTCATCCTGGAGATGGCAGGCTATACCTATGGTCCTTTGCTGGGCCTTTTTTCCTTCGGGATCTTCACCAAACGGGCCTTACCGAACAGTTGGGCGGTGACGGCGGTTTGTCTGGTGGCGCCTGCGATCTGCTGGGTACTAAGCCGGTGGTCGGCGTCATGGCTGGGGGGCTTTCAGATCGGCATCGAGCTGCTGTTGCTGAATGGGGTGCTTACTTATCTGGGGTTGCTGCTACTGTCGAAGCGGGGAGAGGGGATGGCGCCGGTGAGCGCTTCTGACAATTAGCTATATTTGTGAAAAGTTACAGGTATGGAAATCATCGATCCGGCAGCCCAGGCATATGCCCAGCGATATTCTACCCCCACGGGTCCTTTGCTGCAGGAAATAGCGGCCTATACTGAAGCACATCACCCCGAGGCCCATATGTTGAGCGGGCCTTTGCAGGGCAAATTCCTGGAGATCATCAGCCAGCTGCTGAGGCCGCGTCGCATTCTGGAAATCGGAACGTTTATGGGATATAGTGCGTTGTGCCTGGCAGCGGGTCTGACGGAGGATGGCCGGTTGCATACGATTGAGCTGAGAGAGGCGGATGCGGACCTGGCTGCGGAAAATTTCCGCCGGGCAAATTGGCAGGACCGGATAATATTGCACCGTGGAAATGCGTTAGCCATCATTCCGGCCCTGGAAGAGACCTGGGACCTGGTCTTCATCGATGCCGACAAACCGGGTTATGCGGACTATTATAAACTGGTTTTGCCGCGGGTAAGGGCCGGGGGGCTGATCATAGCAGACAATGTGCTGTTTCATGGGCAGGTGCTTGGGCCGAACGTGGAAGGCAAGAGTGCGAAAGCGATCCAGGCGTTCAATGAACTGGTGGCCGCAGACGAGAGAGTGGAAAAAGTAATGCTGACTGTCCGGGATGGCCTCATGTTCATCCGGAAAAAATAAAATTCAGGTCCTGATGATGATAAACAGGTGGCTGGTATGGATAGGATTGTCGGTGATAACGATGCGGGCGCCGGCTCAGATCAGTACGAACGGCGTGGTTTATGTCAATACCTACAAGGCCCTGGCGATAGCGGAAATGCAACGGTCAGGTGTTCCTGCTGCCATTACCCTGGCGCAGGGTCTTCACGAGACGGAGGCGGGCACCAGTGACCTGGTCAAAAGCTCCAATAATCATTTTGGGATCAAGTGCAGGGAGGACTGGAAGGGGGAGGTGGTGTATCATGATGACGACAGACGGGGGGAATGCTTTCGCAGTTATGCAACGGCGGCGGACTCTTACCGGGATCATTCAGATTTCCTGCGGCTAAGTTCCCGGTATGCCTTTCTTTTTACGCTGGACCCTGCGGATTACGAGGGCTGGGCTTATGGATTGAAGAAGGCAGGTTATGCGACGAATATCCGCTATTCCCAGATCCTGATCAAACTCGTTAAGGAATATAACCTTCAACAATATACGCTGATAGCGATGGGTAAGATGGCTGCCGCCGACGAGGTGTTATTGACGGTTCCTGGTCTGGCTCCGCCGGCGGCTATTGCGCCTGCTGCGAGCGGGGTGACAAGGGGTGCCGATAGTACCGCTGTGGTTGTACAACCGGAGGTTTCCTATCCAGAAGGGGAATTCGCCATCAACCGGACGAAGGTAGTCTACGTACCGGCGGGCGTATCGATGTTGTCTATTGCCGGTCGCTATGATATTCCGCTGGGCCGGCTGCTGGATTTTAACGATATGAAGGAGGAAGACGTGCTGGTTAAGGGTCAACTGATCTTTTTGCAGCGGAAGCGGCGGACGGGCTCGATAGCCTACCATGTGGTGCGGGAAGGGGAGGATCTGTACAGCATAGCGCAGGCGGAAGGGGTGAGGTTGCAGGATCTGCTGGAAATGAATCAATTGACGCCTGAAGCGCGGCCTGCCGCCGGGGAGAAGGTTTACCTGCAGGGGTCGGCGCCATCGCGGCCGAGACTGGTCGGAGAAGGATATAAACAATAAGAATAATACGGTTTCTATGTCCATAATACGGGTACACGATAAGAATTTTGAGCCTTATATATCTGCAGGGCAGATCGAAGAAAAGATCCGGGCGATGGCGGACAGGTTGAACCGGGATTATGCGGGAGAAAGACCTTTATTCATCGCTATTCTGAACGGCGCTTTTATGTTTGCTTCGGACCTATTCAAGGCCATCAGCATTGAATCGGAGATTAGCTTTATCAAGCTGGCTTCCTATAAGGGGACGAAGTCTTCCGGGCAGGTAATAACCGCCATTGGGCTGGATACCGACCTGATCGGGCGGCACGTGGTGATTGTGGAGGATATTGTGGATACCGGGAAGACGCTGAGTGAATTCCTGCCGCAGTTGGAGCATCAGCAGCCGGCATCGTTGAAGATTGCCGCTCTCCTGCATAAGCCAGAGGCGACTGTTTACCCTATCCAGGTGGATTACCTGGGTTTTTCCGTCCCCAACAAATTCCTGCTGGGTTATGGGCTTGATTATGATGGATTAGGGAGAAATATCCCGTCTATCTACAAGTTGGTGGAATAATAAGAGTTGGTGACAATGTGGCGTAAAATGCGGAGATAAAGTCGGGTAGGGTCTTGACAAATAGGAAAGAACGCATTAATTTTAATCAAAATATCCCATTGAAAAGTGCACTACTGCTACTGTTGTGTTCTGTGCTCTTTTTCACTTCGCGCGGGCAATTCTATTTGCGCGGAGAAATAAAAGACGAGAACAACGGTCTCTTGCCCGATGTGAGTATCCGCCTGCATTCCAGCGGCTACTTATATCATTCCGGCAGTTCAGGGGCTTTCGGGATACCTATACCTCAAACTTCAGATACGCTGACCCTTTCGGCCGAAGGTTATCAGACGGTGACCTTACCGGTAGACGCTGCTCAGTACCAAACCATCCGGCTCCGGCAGGCCTTCCGTCCGCCCGCGCTGCCTCCGAAGGGGTTGATGTCCATGACCAAGGATTGGCGGGCATTCGACCGCAAAGGGTGGACGGTAGGGGCAGAGACCTATAGTTCCCTTGTGGAGAATGATTTTATTCCTGCCGCGCGTTTTCCGGAGACAGGTTTTGCGGTGACCATCGATAAGGCTTCCTATAGTAATATCCGTCGCTTTCTCAACATGGGCAGTACCATTCCGCCGGATGCGGTGAGGATCGAGGAGTTGCTAAACTATTTTAATTTCGACTATACCGATCCGCCAGGGGACAGTTGTTTTGCCCTGCGTTCGGATTTGTCCGAATGTCCCTGGAATCCGACTGACCGGCTGTTGTTCCTGAAGGTGTGTGCCCGGAAGCTGGACCCGGCGCGGATCCCTCCTGCCAATCTCGTACTCCTGATCGATGTATCGGGTTCCATGGACCTGCCAAACAAGCTACCGTTGCTGAAATCCGCTTTTAGTCTGCTGGTCAATAATTTACGCACAATCGATACGGTAACGATCGTCACCTATGGCAATTCGGTAGGGGTCTGGATGCCGCCGACATCGGGGCAGGATAAGAAGAAGATCCTCCAAGCGATCGATGACCTTGCGCCCGGGGGGGCCACTCCCGGCGAGGCAGGGATCCGGGCGGCTTTCCGGGTAGCCAGGAGCCAGATGATCAAGGGAGGTAATAACCGGGTGATCCTGGCGACAGATGGGGATTTCAATGAAGGTGAAACTTCTGAAGAGGAGTTGGAGAAGATGGTCGTGGAATATAAGGATTGGGGTATCTACCTTACCTGCCTGGGGGTAGGGATGGGAAATTATAAGGATTCTAAGCTGGAAGCACTGGCCAGGAAAGGGAATGGGAATTTTGCCTACCTGGATGATGAACAGGAGGCTGAAAAGGTGCTGGTGGAGGAATTTACGCAGACCGTCTATGCAGTGGCTGATGACGCCTATCTGAACATTGTCTTTAATCCGGCGCTGGTGAAGGATTATCGGCTGATCGGTTTTGATAATAAAGTCAAGATGCTGTCCGATTCGCTGAGTGAGATACAGGGTGGAGAGGTAGGCAGTGGGCATTCTCTGCTGGCGTTATTCGAGTTGACTCCTGCGGAAGGAAGCTATCTGCAAGCGGGTAGAAGAGTTATGGGGGAGCCGAGTGGAGTGGCCAGTCCGGACAGGCTGGCGCAGGTGGTGCTGAATTACAAATTACCTCACGATACGGTGGAAAGGGTGACGGATTATACTTGTACCGATCACCTGGTAGCGTTCCGGGATTTGCAGCCTTGCTACCGGTTTGCCTCTTCGATAGCCTTATTTGGCGGCCTGTTAAAGAAGTCGCGGTTTATGCGGCAGGCGGACTGGAAGGAGGCGATCGAGATGGCAGAGCAGTCGAGAGATCCTGCCGACGGTATGCAGGAGGAATTTATTGGCCTGATCGAGAAGGCGAGAAAGATCTATGGGAAGACGCGGCGGTCCAAAGTGGAGAAAGAGGATCGGTGACGGGGGCGACAAAAGAGGGTCTCTGAGGTGAGACTACGTATAGAGGTTCTACCGGCCGCCATGCGGCCTGCCGGGGTTAATGATGACGCGCCGAAGGCGCGTGAAAGGCCGGGACGGCCTTTCACGCCTTCCTTAGGAAAACATTTCCCTTACTTTATCGAAGAAACTGCGTTCATTCTTATCCGGCTTGGGCTGGAAATTGGGTGAATCGCTGAGTTTTTCCAGCACGTCCTTTTCTTCCGGGGTCAGGTGTTGGGGTGTCCAGACATTGACGTGGATCAGCTGATCGCCCCTTTCATAGGAGTTGACACCCGGAAATCCTTTCCCTTTCAGGCGGAAGATCTTACCGCTCTGGGTACCCGGAGGTATTTTGATCTTTGCTTTGCCGTCGATGGTAGGTACTTCTGCCTGCAGGCCGAAGACTGCGTCAGAAAAGGATATGTGGAGTTCGAAGGCTACGTTGAGCCCGTCGCGGTGCAGGTCGGGATGCTGTTCTTCTTCTATCAGTATAATGAGATCGCCGGGGGCGCCGCCCCTTTCTCCTGCGTTACCCCTGCCGCCGACACTGAGTTGCATGCCTTCCTGTACGCCGGCGGGAATATCGATGGTGACTGTTTCTTCGCCGTACACTCTGCCTTCGCCTTTACAGACGGCGCATTTGGCGGTGACGATGGAGCCTTCTCCATTGCAGGTCGGACAGGTAGTCACGGTCTGCATCTGGCCCAGGAAAGTGTTGCTAACCCTGCGGACCTGGCCGCTGCCGCCGCAGGTGGTGCAGGCTTGGACGCTGTTACGGTCTTTGGCGCCGCTGCCGCTGCAGGTGGTGCAGGAGACGTATTTTTTAACTTTGATGTTCTTGGTAACGCCCTTGGCTATTTCTTCATAATTGAGCTTGATCTTTACCCGAAGGTTACTACCTCTTACACCTCTTGAGCGGGAGGCGCCACCCCCGCGCCGGCCACCCCCGAAGAAGCTACCGAAAAGATCGTCGCCGAAGATATCTCCGAACTGGCTGAAGATATCATCCATGTTCATATTGCCGCCGCTGAATCCTCCCCGGCCATTACCGGCGAGACCTGCATGTCCATAGCGATCATATTGGGCCCTTTTGTCCGCATCACTGAGGACTTCATAAGCTTCTGCTGCCTCCTTGAACTTTTCTTCTGCGGCTTTATCGCCGGGATTACGGTCAGGGTGGAACTGCATGGCCACCTTGCGGTAGGCTTTTTTGATCTCATCTGCAGGGGCTCCTTTTGAAACGCCCAATACTTCGTAATAATCTCTTTTTGACATAATCTTGAACGGATGCCCATCCGGACGAACCCGGACTGATGGCTTTTATTTGCCCACCACCACTTTAGCGTGGCGGATCAGCTTATCATTCAGGTAATAACCTTTTTGTATTTCATCGATGACTTTCCCTTTAAGAGAAGGGTCCTGTACGGGAACTTCGGTAATGGCCTCATGCTTTTCGACGTCAAAATCGGTATGAATGCTTTGCATGGCCTTTAGTCCTTTTGCCAGCATGGCGGAGCGCAGCTTGGAAAAGACCAGTTGGACACCTTCCCGGACCTGGTCGATGTTACTGGCTGCCTGCAACTGCCGTTCAGCCCGGTCGCAGTCATCGAGGACGTCCAGCAGGGAAATAATGACCTCTTTGCCGGCTGTTTGCCGTAATTCCATGTTTTCCCTGGCGCTCCTTTTCCTGAAGTTGTCGAATTCTGCGAAGAGGCGCAGGTACTTGTCCTTTTGCTGCTGCAATTCTTCGCGCAGGCTGTCCAACTCTTCTTCGTTGGCGCCCATTTCGTTCAGATGGGTGAATCCGGAAATATTTTCATCCGTATTCATATCTTCCTTTGTGTCTTCAGCGCCTTCGGCACCCTGGTTGCCCATATTGGGGGCGTAATTGTTGGTCTCTGTCATATACATAAAATTGGCACAAAGGTACACTTGTCAATATTCCTGCCAAGCAGGAAGTTGAGACAAAATGTCCTGAAAAAACCCGATTGCTGACATTGTCTGCAACCGGTTGCGGTAAATTTAGCCGAATGATTGTAGTTTAGAGCTAATTTTGCACGATAATTTTTAGCATAAGCTTTTTTCTCCACCTCCGGCAGAGGGTCACACAATCGGCCAAAAAAAGTGTCCGTTCAATAACTAAATGGCTATTAATCCATTGCATACAGATCAGTTATATGACTGGTGGCTACAGGCCCTGGAAGGTGACACCCAGGCCTTTCGCCTGATCCATGGCGAGCTATTCGGGGGATTGTACGACTATGCGCTCAAGCTATTGCAGGACAGTGAACTGGCTGACGATGCGGTGCAGGAACTGTTCGTGAAAATATGGGTCAAGCGGGCGGTAATCGGTACACTGCGGAAGGTCAAGCCTTATTTTTTTACGGCCCTTCGCCGTCAGATCCTCAACCAGCTGCGTAATCTGCAACTGCGGGAACTGCGGATCGGGGGATTGCCCAGGCCGGATATCGATTTTTCCCCGGAAGAGATAGTGGTCCGGAATGAAGAATATCTTTCCCTCCAAACCAAGATCGCGGCCTTACTGAATGAATTGCCCAAGCGGCAAAAGGAAGTGATCTACCTGCACTATTTTGAAGAGATGGACTATGCACAGATAGCGGAAGTGATGGGCATTCATTACCAATCCGTATTAAATCTCACACAAAAGGCTTTGCAGAAATTGCGTCAAGCCAATCTTTTGTCTGTATTGTTGTCTCTTTCAGCTATTTATCTGGCGAGCAGGACATAAGTTAATCTTTTTTTAAAAAAGAGAGTATATAAGTCCGGCTGGCGTGTCTTAGTTAGTAAAAGAGCTACATGGACGATTTTTCCAAGGATAATCAAGAGGAGAAGAGCGAATTGCCTTTCGGCTTTCGCCGGTTGCCTGTGGACAGCCGGCTGCAGGAGGAGAATTGGAAGGCCGTCGAAGGGGCGATCCGGCAGGGGGAAATGTCCCCCGCGTCTCATATCGTCGGTGGGGTTATAGGCGGTGAGGTAGTGGAACGCCGGTCCTTCCGCTGGGGCAGGGTGCTGGCTGCGGCGGCTTGCCTGGTCACGGTTGCCATCGGCATCTGGTGGATAGAGACACGCACGGGGCATCCGGAATTTTCCGAGATCAGGACGGGTTACGGAGAGATCAAGAACATTCTTTTGCCTGACAGTTCGGTGGTGATCCTGAATGCCAATTCTTCCATGCGGATACCCCAGCAGTGGACAGAGTCCGGTGGTCGCCAGGTGTGGCTGGAAGGGGAAGCCTATTTCCAGGTTCAGAAGCAGCCGTCTACCGTCCGGAAGTTCGTCGTTCACACGCGACAGGTAGATGTGGAGGTGCTGGGCACGAAATTCAATGTGAATGCCCGACGGCAGCGTGCAGTGGTTTCGCTGGAAGAGGGAAAAGTACGGTTATCCATGAACGGGGTAGTCACCTCTGTCCTCGAGAAGAAGGCGGCGCTGGTCATGCGGCCCGGTCAGGTAGCAGAAGTGGATGAGGACCTTCAAACGAAAGTGAATGAGGACAGGACCATAGGCACCCGATCTGGCTGGACGAGGCATGAGTTCCATTTTGACAATACTTCCCTGGGCGAGATTGCCGGCATGATAAAAGATACGTACGGATATGACATGGTAGTGGAGGATTCGAGCATGCTTTCCTTCCCCATATCCGGTGATTTGCGGAAGCCGGAGCTGCAGGATCTGTTGAAGGTGCTGCAGGTACCCACGCATTATGTCATGCGAATCAGGGACAAGACCATTTATGTAACGATGCATTGATCAATAAGATTGTTGTAAACTTTATCTTTTTAACCCGTTAACTACACGAGAAGCTTAAAAAACGCTATATGAGAAAAAGAACCTTCGCAGGTAGGTTATTGCTATTCGCCATATTCTTCCTCGGCTGCAGTAACCTAATGAATGCCCACTCACAAAATGCTCTTTATGCGTCCTATGCGCAGGGCAATGTCGGCACGTACAATCAGACCAACGGCAATTTCCAGAAAGACCAGGCCCGGGCTTTTGTGAGCCTGCTGGCGGAAGCCAGGAGAGCTTTCGATGTCGATTTTATTTATGAATCGAGGATCCTTCCCGGCGTGAGACTGGTGATGGATGTCGAAAAGTACAAGACTGTCGAGGAATTCCTTGACGAGTTGCTGAAGCCTTATAACCTTAAGTATAAGAAGGTGCTGGCCAAGGCGTATGTCATTTATTCCAGTAGTGCGGAATTGAAGCGGCTGATCTCGGCGATGGACCAATCGAACGGCTCCGTTGCCAACGACATGGCGCATGCGGGGACGGCCGAACGTGCTGTCCCGATCACGGGGCGGATCGTGGATTCCAAGGGCATCCCTTTGGAGGGGGTCAGTATTACCCTCAAGGGTAGCAACAGAGGCACCCTTACCGATCAGAACGGGGACTTCAAAATACAGGTGGAAAATCAAAGCGCCGTACTGGTGTTTTCGTTAATCGGTTATCAGACGGTGGAGATGCCGGTCCGGGGCCGGACGGATTTCCAGGTGTCATTGGTTGCGCAGACGCAATCTCTGAATGATGTGATAGTGGTGGGTTACGGTACGCAGAAGAAGAGTGTGGTGACCGGCGCCATTTCCAGCGTAAAGTCCAGCGACCTCGAGGATCAGCCTGTACAAAGGATCGAGGATGCGTTGCAGGGCCGGACGACGGGTGTGACGATCGCGGCCAGTTCCGGGCAGCCCGGTGAGGCGCCTACGGTAAGGATCAGAGGGATCACTTCCATCAATAACAGCGATCCGCTGTATGTCGTAGATGGTGTACCGTTGGATGACGGGGGTTTCGATTATCTGAACCCAAGCGATATCGAATCCATCGAGGTACTGAAAGATGCTTCATCGGCCGCCATTTATGGAGCACGTGCTGCCAGCGGCGTTATTCTGGTAACGACGAAACATGGCAGATCCGGCCAGATGCGGGTCAACTATAATGGCTATGTCGGTACTCAGGCGCCTGCCAGAACGCTGGACCTGCTGAATGCCACTCAATATGCCACTTTAAGGAATGAATCGTGGGCGGCGGATGTAACGGACAATCCTACGGGCCAGATCCTTTTTCCTAATCCGGCCTCATTGGGCAAGGGGACTAATTGGCAGGCGCAGATATTCGATAATCATGCCCTTGAAAACAGCCATGAACTGAGCCTCAGCGGCGGTACGGAAAAGTCCACCTTTTTTGCTTCTGTCGGCTATTTCGATCAGAACGGGATCGTCGCTTCGCCTATCTCCTGGTATAAGCGACTGACGGTGCGGCTCAACGGTGATCACAAACTGAAGTCCTGGCTGCATTTCGGCGAGAATGTCGGCTATTCGTATATCAAGAATCAGGGGTTGGGCAACACGAACAGTGTGTTCGGCGGTCCATTGAGCTCGGCCATTAACCTGGACCCGCTCACGCCGGTGGTGATCACTGATCCGGCGGTCCAGAATGCTGCTCCATACAGTACGGAACCGGTGGAATACAACGGTGCGGGCCTGCCATACGCCATCTCCAATTATGTCGGCCAGGAAGAGACCAACCCGCTGGCTTACATAGAGACCCAGAAAGGGAACGGGTTCAGTTGGTCGAACAATTTGATCAGCAATGCCTTTGTATCGGTGCTGCCGATCAAGGGGCTGGAGATCAAGTCGAATATCGGGACCAAGCTGTCCTGGTATGGGTCGACCAGCTTCACCCCGATCTATTATCTGAACGGATCTACTTCCAACCCTATTACTAACTATTACCAGGAGTCGGACCAGGTCTGGATCTATGACTGGAGCAATACGGCTTCCTATACACGCAGTGTTGGGTTGCATCATTTTATGGCGCTGATCGGAACCGAAGCCTGGAAGAACAGCGGGTATGGCATCAACGGCAATTTCCAGTATGAGCCTGTCAATAGCCTTAGCACGGCATCCCTGGGATATACCGGCGGGCTGCCGAATGCTGATAAAGTGGCCAACGGGTACAATAATGTCGATCATATGGTGGCTTCGGATTTTGCGCGGGTGACCTACGACTATGATCAACGATATCTATTGACTGCGCAGATCCGGCGGGATGGCAGTTCCCGGTTCGGACCTAACAATAAATACGGCTATTTCCCCGGTGCGTCGGTGGGTTGGGTATTGACCAGGGAAAGTTTCTGGCCGACCAACCGGGCCATCAGCTTTTTGAAGGTCCGCGCCAGCTATGGGGTGACCGGTAACGACAATATTCCAGACTTTGCATATGTCTCTACGATCAGCGGCGGCCGTAACTATACTTTTGGTAACACCTATGAGCAGGGCTACAGTCCCAATGCACCGCCGAATTCCAATCTGAAATGGGAGCAGACGACGCAGACCAACGCCGGCTTCGACGCCGTGCTGTTCAATGATTTCACTGCTGCTTTCGATGTTTATGACAAGAAGACCACCGGGATGCTGTTACAGGAGCAGCTGCCATTGTATGTCGGCGTTTCCGGAGAGCCCTATGGCAATATAGCCGATATGTGGAATAAGGGCGTCGAGCTGGAGCTGGGATACAGCAAGAAAATAGGCCAGGTAGGATTCAGCGTGAAGGGAAATGTCTCTTATCTGAAGAACCAGGTGACCAATGTAGGTGTTCAGCCATATTTGACAGGACCCACCTCACTGGTCGGCAGTGCGTATGAGCTGGACCGTACGGCGCCAGGACACGCCTTTAATTCCTTTTATGGCTTCAAGACTGAGGGAATTTTTCAGACGCAGGCAGAGATCAATAGCTATGTCAATAAGAGCGGCCAGTTGATCCAACCCAATGCCAAGCCTGGTGACTTTAAATTTGCGGATCTGAATGGGGATGGAACAATCGATGCCAATGACCGGACCTTTATCGGTGATCCGACGCCGCACTGGGCCTATGGGGGAACGATCACTGCCAACTATAAGGGATTCGACATTGTGGCTTTCGGATTGGGTGCAGGCGGCAATAAGATCTGGCAGGGTTTGCGCCGGCTGGATATTGCGGCGGCCAATTACCAGACGAAAGCGCTGGGACGCTGGACGGGACCGGGAACGTCGAATAATTATCCCCGGCTGGTGGATAACGATCCGAATGGAAACTTTACCAACCCTTCTGCCTTTTACCTCGAGAGCGGTTCCTATTTCAGGATTAAAAACCTGCAGATCGGTTATACCCTTCCCCAGAGCCTGATGAATCATTTTGGGTTGCAGCGGGTACGGGTCTATGTCAGCGGCTACAACCTGCTCACCTTTACGAAATATGACGGCTATGATCCGGAAATCGGCGGTGGTACGACCAACTATGGTATCGATCAGGGCTTCTATCCGCAGGCACGTACTTATCAGGCCGGTTTAAGTGTCGGATTCTAACGATTAAAACTTTGAATTGTATGAAAAAAAGAATTATCATAGGTTTTTCTCTTTTTGCAGGCATACTGGCCGGAATGGCCGCCTGCAATAAAAGCTTCCTCGTTCCCAATCCGCAGGGGACTGTACTGCAATCAGATTACTATCAGAACCCTACCGAGGCGTTGAATGGTATCGTTGCGGCTTATAATCCGCTGTCCTGGACGACGGTCAGCTCGTATTGTCCCAAGATGGTCATTTTCAATGCCGCTTCTGACGATTGCTATTCCGGCGGTGGCGGAACATCGGACAATCCAGGTATCCAGGCCATCAACACGTTCACATTGGCGGCTGCCACGCCCAATGTTCCGCCGGACCTCTGGAGCCGCAATTATACCGGCATTTTCCGGGTGAATACAATGCTTTCGGAATTGCCAACTGTACCGGGCCTGAGCTCTGATCTGCTGACGCAGTATACGGCGGAAATGCATTTCCTGCGGGCCTATTATTATTTCGACCTGGTAAGGGAGTTCGGTAATGTTCCCTTGATCACCACGGTGCTGCAGCAGAATCAGTTTTATACAGAATTGCAGTCCCCGCCGGCGCAGGTGTATGCGCAGATCGAGGCCGATCTGAATGCAGCGATCCCCAATCTGCCTGCCACGGTAGATGTCTCGACGGATGGCGGCCGCGCCACCAAGGGCGCCGCGCAGGCGCTGTTGGGCAAGGCGATCATTTATGAGAACAACACGGCGCGGATGACAGAGGCTGCGGCTCACCTGGATTCCGTGAATACGTCTCCCAATTACAGCCTCCTGCCCAATTTTGGCGATATCTTCATTCCGACTAATAAGTTCAATTCGGAATCGGTGTTTGAGATTGTTCATACGGGGACAGCAGGTTTGACCTGGAGTAATTTTTCCGATGATGTTGGCAACGTGGGCGTGCAGATGGCCGGCGCACGGAGTTATTCCGGGCCGGTATATGAGTCCAATACGGCGGGATATGGGTTCAACCCTGTCACGCCGGACCTTGTGGCGGCGATGCAGAATGATCCGCGTTATCCTTATACGATTATCAATATGGATAGCCTCGTTACAGCGGGGTATTGCACATACGTCCCTGGCTATCTGAACACGGGTTATTTCGTCGCCAAGTTTGCGCCGCTGGCCGCATACCAGAGCACGACCGGCGTTATTCCGCTGAACTGGACCAATGACGAGATTGAAATCCGGCTGGCGGATACCTATCTGCTGGAAGCCGAGGCCCTGGTAAGAGGAGGGGGAAGCTCTCCTTCCGGCAAGACGGCCCAGAACTATCTGGATGCTGTACGGGCGCGTGTGGGATTGGCTTCTGTGCCGGCGACCCTTACCAATATTTATAACGAGCGGCGGCTGGAACTGGCGACGGAGGGTTCACGTTTCTTCGATCTGGTGCGTACGGGACAGGCGGCAACTGTGCTGGCGTCGAAAGGATTCACGGCCAATAAGAACGAAGTATTGCCTATTCCGCTGCAGGAGCTGAACAACACCAAGCTGGTGCAGAATCCCGGTTACAATTAATCGATAAAGCGATCATTATTACTTATCAAACAAAAACTATTGCCATATGCGAGCAGCATTTTCATCGATATTCAAATGTGTAACCGCCGGAACCGTGCTGGCGTTGCTGGTGGCGGCTACGGCATCTCTGAGCGGCTGCACGCCGGATAGTAAATCGGAGAGCCTGGGCCCTCTGCCTACTGCCAGTTTTACTGTGACGCCGCTGGCCGGCAAGGTGAACACATGGGTAGCGACGGCCAGTACCAATGGGGTTTTTCAGTGGGAATGGGATCAGGGCCTGGGGACCGGCTCTGCGCTGGGAGCTGCAACCGACACTGTCTTTTACGATTCCGCCGGGGTCTACCGGTTAACGCTGACGGCATTCGGACATGGCGGCTTCGACACGGCCTCTCAACTGATTGAAGTGGATAGTAACGCTCCGCTGTTGAACCAATTGGTGAATGGGAACCTAACGAGCGATTCAGACTGGACGCTCCTGAACACAGGTGCTACGCCAACCACCATTACCTTTACGCCGCAGGGGCTGAATTTTTCCAATGCGCCAGGAGCCAACACCAATGCCGGCGTCTACCAGGCCGTCAACGTGACAGCGGGAACGAAATATTATTTCTCCGCCACGGTGACGACGCCCGGATCGAGCAATACGTGGGTGGAATTCTATTTCGGTACTACAGTGCCGCAGCAGGGATCTGATTATACGGACAACAAGCTATGGTCTTTGAATACTTATTCCGGTTGCGGCACGGGCCCGGAGAGCGGCAATGTCGTCAACCTCAACTGTGCGGGGAGCGGAGCTTCGAGCGGCTTGATTGTTTTCCCGCAGAATGAGACCATTTATGTAGTCATCAAATCGGGCAGTTATCTCGGTACGGAAGGCACCGGGGGAGTCTATGTCACCAATGTTGATCTGGGCATTGTCCAATGATTCCGGTATATTAATTGAGTGGATATGAATATGATGAAACCCTATTGTATACTCCTGTTACTGGCGGGGATGGCAGCCTGCTCAAAGAGCTCCAAGGGCGGCGCCACCTCCACCGGCAACCAGCCTTCGGCATCCGTCAGTGGTGTGACGCAGGACCGGCCCGCCCAGACAGGGCCTTTCCGGTTTTATATCAACCTGAGCGCCGCGAGCCAACAATCCGTCACCATCAGCTATGCGACAGCCGATAGTACGGCAAAGGCAGGAACTGACTATACCGCTGCAAGCGGAACGTTGACGATACCGGCAGGCCAGACGGAAACTTATGTCGATGTTCAGGTGACAGGGGATAGTCTGCGGAAGTCCAACCAAATCTTTTACCTAAACCTCAGCAGCCCGGTCAACTGTACAATCGGG
>PMUF01000647.1 GCA_003167015.1 Chitinophagaceae bacterium
TCGCTCATGTCGATCCGGATCAGGGATTCTTCCGAGTCGAACATATAGCGGGCCAGGGCCCTGGCCAGTTCGGTCTTCCCGACACCCGTAGGACCGAGGAAGATGAAGGTTCCTATTGGCTTCTTGGGGTCCTTCAACCCTACCCTGTTACGCTGGATCGCCTTGACGACCTTGGTGATGGCCTCATCCTGACCAACGACCATGCCGCGCATGTCGATAGACATATTGCGAAGCTTTTCCGTTTCGGCCTGTACCATCCGTTTCACCGGGATGCCCGTCATCATGCTCACCACTTCGGCTATATTCTCTTCGTCGATCGGGTAACGCTTGTGTTTACTCTCTTCTTCCCATTCTGCCTTGGCTTTTTCCAGCTCCTCTTGTAACCGCTTCTCAGTGTCACGGAGCGAAGCCGCCTCTTCGAACTTCTGGCTTTTTACGACCTTATTCTTCTCGTTCTTCACATCTTCGATCTTCTTTTCGAGATCGACGATATTCTGCGGAACGTTGATATTTTTAAGGTGTACCCGTGCCCCTACTTCGTCCAGCACGTCGATGGCCTTGTCGGGTAGCAGGCGGTCCGTCATGTAACGGTCGCTCAGCTTAACGCAGGCATCGATGGCGTCGTCGGAATAGGTGACGTTATGGTAGTCCTCGTATTTCGATTTGATGTTATTGAGGATCTGGATCGTCTCTTCCACGCTGGGGGGATCGACCATCACCTTCTGAAAGCGACGGTCGAGGGCGCCGTCCTTTTCGATATACATGCGGTATTCGTCCAGTGTGGACGCTCCGATGCACTGCAGTTCGCCACGGGCGAGGGCAGGTTTGAAAATGTTGGATGCGTCGAGTGATCCGCTGGCGCCCCCTGCTCCGACGATGGTATGGATTTCATCGATGAAGAGGATGACATCGCGATTCTTCTCCAGTTCGTTCATGATCGCTTTCATCCGCTCTTCGAACTGGCCGCGGTATTTGGTGCCGGCTACCAGGGCAGCCAGGTCAAGGGAAATGACCCGTTTATCGAACAATACCCTCGATACCTTCCGTTGTACGATCCGCAGGGCAAGGCCTTCGACGATAGCCGTCTTACCTACACCGGGCTCGCCGATCAGGATGGGGTTGTTCTTTTTACGCCGCGACAGGATCTGCGAAACACGCTCGATCTCCTCTTCCCTGCCCACGATCGGGTCCAGGGCGCCCATCTCCGCGAGACGGGTGATATCCCGGCCGAAATTATCCAGTACAGGCGTCTTGCTCTTGGCATTGCCGGCTGCACGGGCTTTCTGCTGGGAATACTTCTTTTCTTCGTCAAAGTCGTCGTCGTTCTCTTCTGCGTATTCGCTGCGAACGTCATTGCTTTTCACAACGCCTAGTTCATTTCTGAATAAATCGTAGTCCACATCAAATTGATTTAGGATTTGCGTCGCAATATTTTCTTTGTTCTTCAGGATCGAGAGCATTAGATGTTCAGTCTCCACTGTAGGGCTTTTAAGCGCTTTGGCCTCCAGAACCGTCACTCGTATCACTTTCTCCGCCTGTTTGGTCAGCGGCAGACTATTGATATTAGCGATGTTTTTACCGGTCTTATCCTTAACTGCCATTTCCACTTCCTTCCGTAATTCATACAGGTCGACATTGAAACTCTTCAAAATGCGGACAGCTGTATTATCACCCTCACGAATCAAACCCAGCAATAAGTGCTCCGTACCGATAAAATCGTTCCCCAGACGCAAAGCTTCCTCCCTGCTGAATGATATAATCTCCTTTACCTGGGCTGAAAAATTATTATCCATTTTTAAGTAATTGAGCTTTATACAATAATAACGAATATTTTTGACTTCTGTTTTAGCTACTTTATTAACGGCCGTTAATAACATTAAGTGTATATGCAAGTCAAAATTGATACCAGAGAAAAATTTCATGCCATTACCATCCTGGAACCGGTTCTTGCTGCTAATATGACAGAAGAGCTCGAAAAGGTCCTCCTGCCCATTATTGAGCTGGATGTTAAAAACGTGGTTCTCATATTAAAAGACATCCCGGAGGTGGAGGAAGCTGCTGCGGACTCCCTGGTAAAGATTCAGCAGGCGTTCTATGACAACAGCGCCTCCTTCGTGATATGCGAGCTTACCCCGCAAGTGGAAAAATATCTCGAAGACGACGGCTTTCTCGAACTGATGAACGTTACCCCCACGGAAAGCGAAGCCTGGGACATCGTACAATTGGAAGAGGTGGAAAGGGAATTGCTGAATGGGCCTGACTTGTAGCCCGTTGCGCTTCGGCTTTCCGGCCGCCCTCCGGCCCGCTCGACCCCGACGGCGCAGTGCAGCTCCCGATCACCTCGCTGCCTGTTCGGGGCACGCTCCCGCCGTTTCCGGTCCACACGCCCCATCAACAGGCCAACCTTTTTTCACTGTCCTCCAGCGGCCTTCTATCGAAACCCCGTCTGCCCTCCGCCCGGCCGTCCGGACGCATCCCGACCCCATGATTCTTTGCTCCTGCCGGCTTTTCAGCCAAACCTAAATACCCCTGCACGGTTGACGCACCTGAGCAGGACAACAAGACAGAACGTCAGCCCTGTAACTACAAAAACCCTTCAATGCCAGCGGATATCAGATACCTGCTTCAAAAATTGTTGCCGGACATGCCCGGCCAGGATGGCTATGCCGGAGACTTTTCTTGCCGGCCGGTCGGTGGAGGCTCGATCAATTCGACTTTCCAGATACTTACGAAACCTAACAAGCGGTGGTTTGGTAAGTTCAATAATGTCCGACAATTTCCGGATTTATTTGTAAAGGAAAGTAATGGGCTGGCCTTACTTCGCAGGCTCGGACCGATCCGCGTTCCGGCTACCCTTCTCTGCACGGAGACGGAAGGCACCCAGGTGCTGCTGCTGGAATGGATCGACGAAGGGATCCGCACCGACGACTTCTGGCGCCGGTTCGGCCAGCAGCTTGCCCTGCAGCACCGCGTCACCCAACCAGAGTTCGGCCTCGACCACAACAACTATATGGGCGCCCTTCCCCAGGACAATACCCCTACCCCCTCCTGGACAGAATTCTTCCGTGATCGCCGGCTGGAGCCCCAGGTCCGGTCGCCATCGATGCCGGCCTGATCGACAAAAGCACCCTCGGGCACTTCCAGCATCTCTACGCCCGCCTCCCTGACTTCTTCCCACCGGAACCACCCTCCCTCCTGCACGGCGACTTATGGAGCGGTAATTTCCTTTGTGACACTGCCGGCCAACCCGTCCTCAGGGCTTCGCCCGTAACCTTCATTCCGGTCCAACACTGTTGGACCTCACTCGGTTACCCGGCCGTTTATTTCGGTCACCGCCACATGGACCTCGCCATGACCACCCTGTTCGGCGGCTTCGAGCCGGCCTTCTACGAAGCCTACAATGACATTTACCCATTTCCCAAAAATTACCTGCAGCAATGGGAAATCGCCAACCTTTATCCTCTGCTGATCCATCTCAATCTTTTCGGCTTAAGCTATGCGGGAAATATTTTACACACAATTCGGCGCTTTTAATGGTCGTTAACCCTATATTCGCTGTTACCCCTTAACACCTGTTGCAATCCTGTAATTTTCAAGGGTCAAGCAGCAGATGACCTGCATCTGCCGTCTCTACCCGGATATATAAACAAAATCGAATAATGCTGGCTGTCACTATTTTAGGCAACAATTCAGCTCTCCCGGCTTTTGATCGTCATCCGACGGCCCAGGTGGTTACAATGGAAGATCAGATCTTTCTGGTCGACTGCGGCGAGGGCACCCAGATGCAGATGGCCAAATACAAGATCCGCCGCAGTAAGATAAATTATATCTTCATTTCCCATCTGCATGGTGATCATTATTTCGGGCTGATTGGTCTGTTGACCAGCATGGGCCTGCTGGGACGCACACAGGATCTTCATATCCTTGCTCCTGCCCCGCTGGAAGAGATCATCGGAATGCAATTGAAGGTCGCCGACATCCATCTGCCCTATCCTTTACATTTTCATGCGCTTGGCGGCGGCGGCACGAACGTCATCATCCGCGAGGCCCGGTTCGAAGTCAGCTGTTTTCCCGTCTATCACCGTATCGAGTGCTGGGGCTTTCTCTTCCGCGAGGTTCGGCCTTTCCGCCGGATCAATCCCGAGAAGGCACGTCAATATGAGGTTCCTCCCTCTTTCTTCGACCGGCTCAAATGGGGGGAGAGCTACCTGAGAAAGGATGGAATGCTGGTAGAAAACCAATGGGTCACCGAGCCCGCCAGCAAAGCAAAGTCCTATGCTTATACCGCCGATACCATGTTTGATCCGCGTATCGCCGACAGCGTCCGGGGCGTCGACATCCTCTATCATGAGACCACTTACCTGAAGGACCTCGAAATCCAGGCCGGCAAGAGATTTCATAGCACGACCACCCAGGCCGCTACCATCGCCCGCGACGCCGGAGTGCAACGGCTGCTGATCGGTCATTTCAGTTCCAAATATGAGAAGTTGAATTCCTTCGAGACAGAAGCCCGCGAAGTTTTCCCCAATACCGAACTGGCCCTCGAAGGAGTGACCTATAAGGTGTGAGTCCATCACCCGCCCGCCTTACCCCGCCAGGTATTCCTTCCATTTGGCCTGCAGTCCCGCGCTCAGCGGCACCACCGGGAGGCGAACATAATTACCGATCAGCCCCTTTTCCGCCATCGCACCCTTAATACCCGCAGGATTGTTCTCGGCGAACATAATTTCATACCCGGCGATCAACCCGTCATTCAGGGCTTTGGCGCCCTTTAAATCCCCTTTCAAAGCAAGGCGCACCATATCGCTGAATGGTCGCGGAAAGCCATTGGCCGCCACACTGATCACCCCTTCCATGCCGCAGGCAATCTGGGGGAAGGCCAGGGCGTCGTCACCGCTGACCACCAGGAAATCGTCGGGTTTGTCCCGGAGGATCTCCATGCATTGGGCCATGTCGCCGCTGGCTTCTTTGATGCCCGCGACATTTTTCACTTCGCGCGCCAGGCGGATCGTCGTCGCGGCAGAGAGATTTCTGCCCGTACGACCGGGAACGTTATACAACAACAACGGTTTCGGTGAAGCTTCAGCCAGCGCCTTGTAATGGAGGAACAGGCCCTCCTGAGAAGGTTTGCTATAGTAGGGGCTGGCGCTCAGTACGGCAGCCGCTTTGTCCAGGGGGAAGGAGGCCAGTTCCTGCAGCAGTTCAGCCGTATTGTTACCGCCGATGCCGACGACAACCGGTACTCTCCCGGCAACTTTTTCATAGGTGAACAGCGCAATCTGTTTCTTTTCTTCTTTCGACAGCGTCGGGGTTTCCCCTGTGGTTCCCAGCG
This sequence comes from Chitinophagaceae bacterium, assembly GCA_003167015.1. Taxonomy (GTDB): domain Bacteria; phylum Bacteroidota; class Bacteroidia; order Chitinophagales; family Chitinophagaceae; genus Puia. The sequence goes on from PMUF01000647.1 coordinate 5,333, forward strand.
TGACCACGTATTCCACACCGCCGGCGATGACAAAATCGATGACTTTTTCCAGCGCGGTATAATCGATGCTGGTGTTGGATTGAAAAGGTGTAATCAAAGCGACTCCGGTTCCGCGGAGTGTATCCCTAAGTGACATTTATTTGAAGTTGAATAGATGAGATAAATTGTTTTCTGCGCCGGTCGGCCCGGCATCCCGGTCCCGACCTCGCACTCGCGTTATTGCCCGCCCCCGGCGTACGCAATCGCGCTTTGGCCTGTCCAGGCTTCAGAAACGTTTTTTTCGATGCTTTACGTCCTCACGACGTCAGGCCGGCACCTCGTTCCAGAAGCCCATCTTGCCGAACTTCTCAATCCGCTTCTCGATACGTTGCTGAGGGGTCAGCTCACCGAGTTCCTTGAGGGTCTCGACCAGCTTAGGTTTCAATAAATTGGCTGCTTCGGTATAATCCCAGTGGGCTCCGCCGAGTGGTTCGGGGATGATGCTATCGATCAGGCCAAAATTGTGCATATGGTCTGGGGTGAGGCGCAGTTCTTCGGCGGCTTTTTCCTTTTGATCCCAGCTTCTCCAGAGGATTGAGCTGCAGTTTTCCGGCGAGATCACCGTATACCAGCTGTTTTCCAGCATATAGACCCTGTCACCCACGCCGATGCCCAGGGCGCCGCCCGAGGCGCCTTCGCCGATGATGACGCAGATGACCGGCACTTTCAGCCGCATCATTTCATAGATGTTGCGGGCGATAGCCTCACCCTGGCCGCGTTCTTCGGCTTCCATGCCGGGGTAGGCTCCGGGTGTGTCGATGAGAGTGATGACAGGTTTATCGAACTTTTCAGCCAGTTTCATCAGTCTCAGTGCCTTCCGGTATCCTTCCGGGTTGGCCATTCCGAAATTGCGGAGCTGCCGGAGTTTCGTGTTGGTGCCCTTTTGCTGGCCGATCATCATGACCGTACGGCCGTCCAGTTGAGCGAATCCACCCACCATCGCCTTATCGTCCTTGACATTCCGGTCACCGTATAGTTCGATGAAATTCGTGCACATCTTGTCGATGTACTTAAAGGTATAGGGACGGTCCGGGTGGCGGCTCAGCTGCACCTTTTGCCATGCCGTGAGATTCTGGGTGATATCCCGGCGTTTTTGGGTGACCTGGTCCTCCAGTTTCCGGATGGAATCGCTGAGGTCCACCTTGGTCTTCTCGGCAGTCTGCTTGAGCTTTTCGATCTCATCAAATAACTCTTTGATAGGTTTCTCGAAATCCAGGAACTGACGATTTTTGGCTTGAGGCATAATTGATTTTTTACCGGGAATGGGTTGCTCCGAAAATAACCCATTCCCGGTATAGGGCTAATGATGGGCCTTCGGCCAGTGTGCCTGCGGCCCACCGGTATGAGTGTGTAAAATTAAGGGTCTTACCTTTTCTATAAAAAGTTTTGTTACAATTCGTTGGAGAAAAACGAAATTCCCCTATCTTTGCCATCCCGAAAATTTCGCATCTGCCGCGCCCCAAAAGCCCGGCAAGCCGCGTGGATCCTGACTTCAGGCCCATCGGCAACTGCGGGATCCGGAGGTTGGATCGGTAGTTCAGTTGGTTAGAATGCCGCCCTGTCACGGCGGAGGTCGCGGGTTCGAGTCCCGTCCGGTCCG
>PMUF01000361.1 GCA_003167015.1 Chitinophagaceae bacterium
CACGGCCTCAAAGCCTCCGGGCGCCTGCCCTACCGCAGGTGCGCCCGCAGCATCCACGCCATCTTCTCATGGTCCTCCATCAGGCCGGTGACATAATCGCTGGTACCCGCATCGCCATAGTCATTCGCAAAGAGGTTGATCTTTTCCCTGATGAAAATGATAATGTTCTCATGGTCCGTCACCAGTTCTTTAATAAATCCCAGGCTGTCATTCTTTTCACCCAGCTTCTCCGTCAGGTGGGTCAGCTGCAGAAAGCTCTGCAACGTCGCCGGGGCATAATGACCTAACTGACGTATCCTTTCTGCTACACTATCCATGATCTCATCCAACTGCTCATACTGCTGCTCGAAAAAAATATGCATGGAATGAAAATCCGGCCCTTCTACATTCCAGTGCGCATTCCGCGTCTTGGTATACAAAACGAACTCATCCGCCAGTAATTTGGTCAATTCTGTCGCCACTGCCTGAAGATTCTTGGGACTAATGCCGATACTCGTGTTCATGGAAGCTGATTTTTATAGTTTAAAAATAAAGTGTTCGGGTAAATGTCCACTACCGGACAAGAGAACGTCCGGAAACGGACACTCTCTTTAGACCATCAAAAAAGCATAGTATTCAAAATCAATGGGTTACAGACCGTAACATCTTTGGCATTGCATTCGTCATATAGGATACAGCTAGCTAACTAAGAAAAATAAAATCACCTTTTAAAAAAATTAATTTTATGAAGCGGTTATATATTGCAGTTATACTGCTCACATCCATTTCCCTCAGCAGTTTTGCAGGGGGTCCTGCAGGCGTCGCTGCCGGCAACAACAAAACGAAACACGTTAACAATGCGCCCAGTTTCGTCGGAATCGAAAATTTTAACAAGACATTCCCTCAGGCTGNNACTTTATGTGGAACGGTTTACAATTAATGGCCTTCTATTCCCAGGAAGGCGAGCTCGTGGCCACCAGCCGAACGATCGACTTTAACAGCCTTCCGGTGACTGCCCAGCTCAGGCTCAAGGCTGACTATTCCGATTATCTTCCCCGCCAGGCTATAGAATTCGACGCTGCTGAAAGCGGCACCAGCTATTATGTAAGCGTCGTCAATGTAAAAACAACGCTGCTGCTACATGTAACAGCAGACGGAATGATTAGTGTTTTTAAGAAGATGAGCAACTAATCCTGCCCTATTTTGTCTTTAGTAACGTCATCGCCCGCCACTTCGGCGGGCCTTTTTTTGCCCAATACATCGATCCGTACCCGGGTCAGCCCCCGGCCGGCATATCCGAGTTGGGCCGCAGCAGCCCTGCTGAGATCGATCAGGCGCCGGTTGCGCGGATGCATCTTGTCATTGATTTGCACGACCACAGACCGGTGATTGCGGAGATTGGTCACCCGTACCCAGGTATGCATAGGCAACGTATTGCTGGCCCCTGTTAATGAATCCTGGCAGAAGATCTCATCCGTATAGGTCTTACGTCCCTCGAACTTATTGGCATAATAACTGGCGATCCCATATTGTACTTTGATCACACCGGCCGCCGCGGCTCTCCCCGCCCCACTGGCAGTCCTGAATTTTACCCGGGTGGACTCATGATGGCTGCCCGGCGCAACCGTATCACGTATCGACGGCTCCCCCCGGCCAAAAGCAGCAACAGGCAGGAACAGGCAGGCAAGTAACCCTTTTCGAATTTTCTTTGACATGGCGATAATGGTTTCATTTTCAAAGGATGGATCTGACTATTATTCCCAAATAATGGGCCATATTCCCGCTTCCCCCCTTCACCGGCCCCGTCGCACCTCAGGAAATCGGCTTTTCCGCGAAATACCTGTTCCTCAATTGCTTATCCTCCCCATAAATGTCGTCATGGAAGAGTATCTGCCCCTTTTTCCCCTCCACCGTAAAATACCGGAGAAAAATAGGCACCCGCGCAAAACCCCACACCGTATGCTTCTCCTGCCGCTGTATCCAGGCTTTCACCGTATCCGGATGATATTTCACCGTGTCATTGCGAATCAAAAAAGCCGATAATTTCCGCCATTCCTTCACCCGCACACATCCGTGGCTAAGCGCCCGGAAGGTCTTGTCGAACATCCATCGGACATTGGTATCATGCAAATACACGTCGTATTTATTCCTAAAGTTAAACTTCATGACCCCTAGTGAGTTATCATCCCCCTGACGCTGCTTGATCTGGTAAGGGAAATTATTCTTGTTGAGCCGCGACCACCTGATCTTTGTCGGGTCCAACACACTGTCATTATCATCCACTACCATCAGGTTCTGCTTCGTGAGATAATCCACACTTCTCTTGATCGCCGGCAACATCTCTTTGAAAATAATGCTGTTCGGCACCGTCCACTGCGGATAAGTGACAAAATTCGAAATCTCACTGGTCAACAACGGAGTCCGGGTCTTGGGCGCACCCACAATAACCTTGGATTCCATCACCACCGTGTCACTATCCACCACCTCCAGGCTGAAGGCCGGCAGGTTTACCCAAACATATATCGGCGGCAGCGTATCGGGCAACAACTTGTACCGGTCAAGAGTAATGGCGATCCGTTTGAACTTCTCCCAATCGGAAGCATTGTTCATCATATCCACCATTTCCTGTGACAGCCTGCCCGTGATCTTCAATTTATTGTTTTCCTGGTAATGACGGATCGCTCCCCT
>PMUF01000382.1 GCA_003167015.1 Chitinophagaceae bacterium
AGGAATGTCCGCGGGCATTAACTTTGCAGTACCATCAATAAACTTACTTATTGAGACCAGCTTTACTCATTCTGGTACTCCATGTATTACCGATTGCGCTTCCGGCCCAGTATTACCTGACCGGCGAGGTGGTGGATTGTCATGGAGATAAGTTACAGAATGTAGGTATCACAGTGTTATCCACCGGGCTGACCTTTCACTCCGGGCTGCATGGAGAGTTTGGTATTGTCTCCAGGGCAATGGACGATACGCTGACCTTTGCGGTCGACGGGTACGAAACTTTCACTATAGCGGCTCATTCCACAGAGATTGTACAAGTTACCTTAAAGACGGTGCCTTTCAGCATGGCAGTCGGCCAGGACCGCCAGGCCTCCCTGTTCAGAGGGACATACCAGCGGGATGGGGCAGGGGGGGTGAGGGCAGCCACCGTCGCATATGGCAGTCGTATGGAAAACCCTTTTGTTCCGCAGTCGGCCACTGTTTCTTTTATCGGCGCACCTCATCTGGCGTCCTACCATACGATCAGAAGATTCCTGGATATGGGATCCATCGTTCCGCCCGACGCGGTGAAGATCGAGGAGATGCTCAATTACTTTAATTTTTCTTATGAAGAGCCCGACGAGGGGGATGTTTTCCATTGCTCGTCGCAACTCGTCACCTGCCCCTGGAATCCGGGGCACCAGCTATTATTCCTGTCCGTCTGCGCCCGCAAGACGGATCTTTACAATAAGCCGCCGGCCAACCTTGTATTATTGATCGATGCCAGCGGGTCGATGGACCTGCCGGATAAATTGCCCCTGGTGAAAACAGGTATCCGAACATTGGTAGACAATCTTCGGGACATCGATACCCTTTCGGTGGTGGAATATGGCGGTGAGGTGAAAGTGCTGCTGGCCGGCGTGCCCGGATCTCAAAAGGAAAGGATCATGACGGCGATCGAACGGCTGAAGCCGGATGGGGCATCACCTGGTTTGGAGGGCATACAAGTGGCCTATTCCGTCGCGCAACACCAGTTCATCCCCGGCGGGAATAACAGGATCGTCCTGATCACGGATGGAGATATCAGCGAGGTATCCGGACCGCAAGGCGAAAAGAATCTGGAAAATTTTATCGCAGAGCAAAGCGAAGCCGGGATCCATCTTACCTGCGGCGGCATCGGGATGGTGAATTTCAGCGACTCACGGTTACCTTTACTTGCTGCGATGGGGCATGGTAATTTTGCTTATCTCGATAACGAAGAAGAAGTGCGGCAACTCTTCGCCAGCGAACTGGATTCCGGCCTGATCTGTGTGGCCGACAAGATGTCTGTAACGGTCGATTTTGATTCTACCCTCGTCAAAGAATACAGGCTCATCGGGTTCGACAATAAGCGGGGGATACCGCAAGATACCTTGTCAGGATTGGAAGGCAGCCGGATCTGTTCGGGGCATTCTTTGCTCGCGTTGTTCGAACTGACGCCCAAAGTCAATTCTATCCCTGCCGATACCCTTGCCGCGGTGAAGGTCGGTTATTGCCTGCCCGGTCAGTATGTGCAACGGGTGATCAGCTATCCCTGCCCGAACGAGCTGATCCCTTTCGACCGGTCGGAATTGAGCACCCAGCGGGCTGCCTGTATCGCCCTTTTCGGAATGAAGTTACAGCAGTCGGGTTATGCCGGCCAGGTCGAATGGTCAGACATCGAAAAAATGGCCCGAAAGACCTTCACGGGGACCAGTTACCTGGATGAAGATTATATTGCCCTGATCGACAAGGCGAGAAAGATATACGAGCGGCGGCAGTGAATCTTCTCATCGATTTCATGCGGAGGCAATCGGCTGGCCGGTGAATGTTTCGAGCTCCGTCTTCAGGGAATTGAAATCATCGAAAAGGCCTTCGGCAAGCAAATATCTCTTGCCGTCGACGGTCAACCGATAAGTGGACTGCAGATATTTATTTAATGAATCGGGCTTTTTCAAACTTGGCGTGATCGTTATTTCGTCTTTCGTGGTCCGGATATGGAGGGGTCTATCGTTAACCAGGCCACCGAACATCTTGAATTCATGGGTGGAAAAAGATACATTCTCACCGGAAAAGTCGATGGAATCGATGAGAATATTCGAAGATCCAATGATCTTGAACAGGGGTCTCAGGATTATCGCGCTCAGGACAGCGAAAATAATCAGGTATGACCACATCGATGCGGAGCCTTTCTCATGATAAATATTACCCCCATACAGAAAGCCCAGAACGGCCAGGACGGCAAAGGGAAAATAGGCCTGGAGCCTCCAACTACGCAGGTATTTAGCCACGATTCCGGGATTTGAATTATACTGCATATCAATTGATTGGGCACAAGATACGTATTCTTTGTTGGAAAATAACCCCGGGATGAACGCCCGGCTTTTTAGTGCGCAGGGTCTGTGTTCATCCCGGGATTCCGGGCGATTAATTTTCGGATCCGCCGGTGGCGTCTTTGACTTTTTCGGGCAACTCCTTTAAGTCTTTGGCGCCGAACCCCACGTTAGCAGCCCCAACGCCGAACTTCAGAAGATTCTGTTGCTCCATAGCTTCCCAAGCTTCATTTGTATCGTTCGCCAATCCAGCGCCGTCATACATCGCCGCCGCATCATCGAGCAATTGCAGCTGCTTTTGCAATTGGCTACCCGCTTGGCCTGTAATAAGGGCGCCAATATCGCCTCCGAGGTTAGTCGGCATATTTTTGGCTTCCCTTACACCCTGGGTCCCCATGGTGTACAGCGCCCCGACGCCATTAACCATCCTTCCCACGGCGTCAACGGCCAGAAATCCCATCGTACCTCCGGACAAATAGATCGCGGCCAGCTCCACTCCGCCGGCAATAATATTGCCCGCTGCACCCGCATAGTCCCAGAAGCCCGGCCTATCCGTATAGGCATTGTAGTCGTCCATTAGCGATGGCATGGAAATGAACCTGTGCACGAAATTAAACGTGGTCAGCTGACTCCCGGTGAAGGCATCCTGTGATCTGCTAAAGTAGCCCGTGGTCGGCCCGGCTCCGGCGGAGCTGGCATTGATCCATATGCCTTCTACGCCATTGAACCAGCCTTCCGTGGGGTTGGGGTCATAGAGAGTACTAGAGACGTCTCCATCCGGGTCCACGAGATAGGATGTGAAGCCGGTGCCAAAGCTGGATATACCATTGTCATTGATGTAATCGATGAGGTCCTGCACATCGTCGAAAGTTTGAGGCGGTGTATTTGGGTCGGCCGGCGGATCGTTCGGGCCGGCGCCGGTCACATCGTTATACAGAACGGGATTATTCATGGTATAGCTGTAGGAGGAGAAGGAAGCATAGGTGCCGGACAGAGGATCCAATTGTCCGAACCGGCCCAGCTGCGGGTCAAAGCTGCGCATGGTTGCATCGTATAATTCCAGGCCTGTTCCGTCTGAAAATTCTTTATTCTGCAGTTCGCTGCCCTGGTTGAACCGGTATTTATTTTCAGCATACTCCGGCTTCACTGCCTTATCCGAGATACCTGCCATCGTCAGACCATAGGGATAATAGTGGTTTTCTTCTACCATGGGTCCACTGTAGGTCTTCACGCTCAGGTTGTCGAAGTATACATCCCATCCGGGAGTGGCATTACTGACGTAGACATACAGGTAGCCGCTCTTCGTGATGGGGATGCCGGAATATCCAAGGGCGGGTTGCAGTTGCCCGTTGGACTGGGTACCAGCGGCCCCTACGGGAATCGCGCCGCTTTGCGGATAGCTGCTCACATAATTGAATTGATCGTCCAGCAGGACCCAGTTGAGGTAGGCCTGGGGCTTGCCGGAAAGCTGGGGATTATTATTGTTCAGGAAGCTGGTGAGAGGCGCTACCAGGGGTCCGGAGGGTGTATTCAGCTGTGCCAGCGTGCCGTGCGTTGCGCCGGCGAGGGATACGATGCCGGAGGCCAGCGAGCTCAGGAGATCCGTAGCAGACAGGGCGGGGCTGCTGGTGTCGGTGAAATTATTATAATAGTACTGCACCCCGATATCCACCTTGTCACCGCTCATCACTTTCAGGATGATGGCCGGTCCCACTTTCTGGAAACTGGCATTCAATTGTGACACGCTATCATTGGGGTTTGTAACGGTGGTATCCACCGGGTAGCCGGGTACGGAAGCCCGGGCGTAGCTGGTGGCCGGGATGTTATAGAAAAGCTGGTCTTCTGTATTGCGGAATGCAGCCTCCATAGTCGCTATGTACTTTGCGGTATCTTTTTCCTGGCTCAGCAGTACGCGGGTATTACCGAGGTGGTCTGTCTCAAAGAAGTCATACTCCCAGCCATAGGCGGTGCTCCCGTTGAGGTATTTATGGAAGGCCCAGCGCGCCCTTCCTTCTTCATGGGTCATGAACTGGAGGGTATCCGTGCCGTTGCCTGTGTTGGTGATGGTATCGGTCTGCTGGTACACGAATCCTGCCACATAGAGTATCCGGGTGGAATGCATGGATGTACTGTCCATGATCAGTTTCTGCAATTTATGCCCTTTTGCATCGTAGGTAAAGGTAATATTGCCCTTGCCGTTCATATGTACCTGCTGAGGAAGGTTGAGGAAGTTATAGGTGATGCTGCTGATGCCTTTGTTGTTGTCCAGTATGAGGTTGCCGTTGCCGTCATAGCCATAATCCGTGGAGGTCTTGGT
>PMUF01000193.1 GCA_003167015.1 Chitinophagaceae bacterium
GCGGAAGCTGATTTGTTTCGCTTCGAACGATAATGTAGAAAGAGCGAATAGTAACCTTCCGCTGGGGTCTTATTTTGATACGGGTGGGTTGCCGCCGGGCGCCAAAATCACCTATCTGGGCATGGCGGGGACTTTTGGAAAGATGAGCTTTATTGCCGGTGGCGGGAAGGCGACGGTATTTTATCTGCCGAAGGCGAACTACGTGATAAGGTGAGGACTACCTGATATCATCCCAATCATCTGTGCGAAACGGTGAAGCCGGCAGATGGGAATATGCCTGCCCGCGAATAAATTCCTGGCAAAAAAGTAAGCGACCGCGGAGAAATCGCGCATGGTTTGTGGATTGCATACGATCCATCCGCTTTTGGTCCGGATGTCAGCGAGGGGGGTAAAGCTAGTTTGATGATCGATGGTCAGCATCCTTATTTCCGGGTAGTTGGCGGCATCAGCCAGCTCAGGGCCCAGGTTCAGCACATCACCATAAAAACCGCTTAATTGCATTTCCATGTTGGATTGGCCTGAGCATACCCAGACCTCGCCTATCAGAATATTTTTTAGCGCCGTTATGCTGCCGTCATTAAAAGTAATGGTATAAGGGCCGCCATAACCCGGGGTGGTTACTTTTACTTTCCAGTTACCGTTGGCATCTGCATGAACATGATATGCTGAATTGTTCCATGAGGTAATGATGGTAAGGTTTGTACCCGGAGACTGGGTTCCCCAGAGGTTAACGCTGGTTTTTTGTTGCAAAACCATGTTATCGGTCAGGCATGAGGGAAGCACCACTTTTGCAGAGGTGATCTGTACGGTAAGGGCCAATAAACAGGATAATAGCAATTTGACCATCCCCTTTGATAAATCGATTTAGCTGGCATGCTGTAAATGTAGATCAATTTTACAAATGGATGGAAGGCGAGTTACGTGATAAAATGGGGGGGTGATTATTTTTTAACCAGGTAAGCGGATGCCAGTATCAGCGCTCCGCGGATAAAATCAACGAGGGCCAGGTCATAACGGCCGATCTCCGCGATAACGATGACGCCGGCGATCAGCATCCACCAACCCACGAATTTCGACAGCACGAGCCCTTCCGGCTTGTTTTGACGGTTGAATGAAATAGCCACCACTCCCAGGGAACCGATGATGAAAAGACAGGCGCCGAAATAGGTGGAGAAGACTTTGAGATCGGGGCTATAGGTCATGTGCATTGTGCTGAGCAGGCTGGTTAAGCCGAAAAGGATCCAGGCGCCGAGCCCGAATTGCATCAGGGAGGTGAGGCCATGAAAAATGATGAGGAGTTTTTTGGCGGTTTGCATTTTTGGGGTGGGTTGCATTTTTTGGCGGTTTGTATTTTATAGGTTTTGATTGTTTTGTAGCCGGAATGCCGAGATGGCTGCATAGATTTTTCTTCTCGCCCGGCTGATACCGCCGAGCGGCCGGTGTTCCGGCAGGGAATGCCAGGGAGAAAAGCTGGCCTGCTCGCCGGCCTGGTTTCGTTCGGCGGTATTGAATAGTTGCACGGGTATTGTTATTTCAGCGACTTTATGCCATTTCGATTTCCATTCGACGCAAGGATTTTCTATCGGCATGGTTACTGCGTCTTCCTGGAACTGTACTAGGAAATGAAAGATGAAAGGGCGTAGGTCTAATTCCTGCTGCATATTGTCGCGCAAATAGTCGGGGCTTTTGGGCGGTTGTTCGACTATCGTCGGCTGACTCACGGGGATAGCGCTGTATTTGACGGCCTGATCGGGAGTGCCCAGCCTCGACGGGCTGACGCTGAAATATTGCAGACTGAAAAGGTTTTTAGTTTTTTTCATCGACTGCAGCGTACGGATCAGCGCGGGCCAGTTCACCGGGTTCAGCGCGAACCACAGCATGGAACCGAATCCGCCGCAAATGGCCCTGATGTTCTTTTTAAAGCTGGCTACATCCGGCGACATCAGCGTGGGGTAGCTGACCAGCAGAATATCCTGGGCGTGCGGCATCTGTTCATCGGGTTCGAGCATTTGGCCGGGTACGTCCAATATTTTAATCGCCATCCCCCGCAAGTCTGCCTTATGATCATCCGACACGCGGGTATTGGCATTGGAAAACCTGATCCAGGCGTTATAGGTCTGCCCGGGTTGTAGAAAGCCATGTCGCATGTTGGCGGGTAAATTTGGATCGACTTTGACATCAGCGGTCAGAAAGCCATGCATTTTCGGATGAAACTGCCGCAATGATTGGCCGGGCGGATAGGTCTTTTTAAGGTGCTGAAGAATGGTCGCGATCATATCGGCAATATTCTGCTCTTCTTTCGGCTGCAGGTATTCCTTTCCTATTTCAGGAGCTTCGGTCATGGGTTTTTCAGGAGCTTCCGTCATGGGTTGACATTTGCCAGGAAGGAGAGGGCGCGGAGTCCTGGGATGAAGAAATAGGCCGCGCCTTTTACCTGGACGAATTCAGGCAGGTCGGTGATCCTGGTCCTCAGCCCTTCGCGGGGTATGCGGAAGGTGCCGGTATCTTTCTCATCCTGCGGGTTGTGATGATTGGCGATGAGGGGATCCCGTTCCTCATACAGGCCATTGAATTTCTGGTTATAGATCCAGCCGTTTTGCAGAAATTCAAATTGTCTGCCGATGTCGGCATTGATGCTCATGAAATGAAGGCCGCGTTCAACAGTTGTTTCGGCGGCATTCAGGCAGTCGAGCGGCTTAAGCTGCGCTGTCAATGGGGGGCCGTACGACCGTCCCCGGCGGAGGATACGATGTTTTTTGACTATCGCGATGGAAGTCGCCCGGTCGGTATCCAGGGAGTCTTTCGGATTAGACCGTCTGATGTGTGCGGCAAAAGGACATTTAAGGCCGTCGGGATCGGAATGGCGATAATCGAAGGCATTATTGGCTTCCGGCTTACCACCGTCTTTGTCCGGTGATAAGACCAGGGGAGTCCCGTCCGGCCAGCGACCCACCATTTGGGAAGCCAGTTTGATCATGGCATTTTCATCCCAGCTACCGTCGGCTATCTGCGTGGCCTTGGCCATGAACTTCCAGAAGAGCGGCACATCCTGTTTGAATTGGCGGAAGGCGATATAGCTGCCGTTCATTCCCAGGTCATGGAGATCATGGGCGGAACTTTGGGGCAACCGATTGCCGGAATCGACGGGGGCCGGCACAGTGGGCCCTGGTGTGTATTGCCCGTATTCATTTTTATAGCCCAGGATAAATTCGCCGGCTTCAAGGCAATTTTCGTCATTGTCGTTGCGCCTTAGCCCTTTGATGGTGGGCTGGGAAATCCCGTCATGAAACCCAAAATGTTCCTTTCGTTCATATAGCACCGTTGTTTCGAGGAGTTGCACTTCCTGTATGCCCAGCCCGTCGAAATCCCTGCGGATGGCATCCAGGTTTGCGTCCAGCAGACCGGCGTCCTTTGCATAAAGCATCAGCAGGATGTGGACAGCGGGGGTATGAGGGCCGCCCCATTCCCAGTGCTCGGGCGCGCTGGCTGCAAAGTCGCCTAAAAAGAATTGTTTATGCGGAGTGGTCATACCGTCCTCGAACTCCAGGGGGAAAGTCTTCATTACGTCGTGCTGCAGGCCAAGGGCCTTTAGACCTTCAAAGGTAAAGGCGATGTGTGTCGCCGATTCCTCCGGCCGTTGATCGCCCGGCGTAATGCTTTTTAGGATCATCGACAGCCATTGTCGGGCGCCGATTCGGTCCTTTACGGACAGTAACAGGAAATGCGCGGCGGGCAATTTGGAATAGCCGCGGATAATAATGCCCTGGATATCGTGTAATTCTAATTGTTCCGACATAGTGATCAATATAAAGTCAAATAATGCTGATCCATTTTTTTGCTTCGGCTTCCGTCATGGCGCCATACAGCCCATTCCTAATTTTGTTATTTTGATAGATATTCATCACTGAAACCTCTTTATTGGCGGAATACCAGACGTTGGTGATGATTTGCTTATACCTGGCCCAGTCCATAAAGCCTTGCGCATCTTTGGCGCCGCCGAAGATCATTAGCCTTGTCCTGGGAAAGCCCTGGGTATGGCAGAACATGAGGGTCAGCTGTTTGGCCGCGATATGGATAAAATCGCGCAGGTAATCCTCGGCGTTCCCGTCATAGTTACTCAGGAAAAGCATTTGCCTTCCTTCATTGATGATCAACCACCGGGCAAAGTGGACGGTAGGGATGCCGGATAGTTTGCCTTTGCTGAAAAGATAAGGCGCGAGGAAATCGGTTGCACG
>PMUF01000541.1 GCA_003167015.1 Chitinophagaceae bacterium
TGCTGATCGCCTGTATCAATTTTGTCAACCTGACAACGGCGAGATCGGTGGATCGGGCAAAGGAAGTGGGTATCCGGAAAGTGGTCGGGGCGTTGAAAGGGCAGCTGGCGCGGCAGTTTATCGGGGAGAGCGTGATCCTTTGTCTTATTGCCTGGCTGCTGGCGGTCTTGTTGACTGCCGTGTTGATCCCGCTATTTAATCAATTGGCGGGCAAGACCATCAGCGCAGGTATATTCGCGCAAAGCGGCGACCTGCTGATCCTGCTGGGCATTGCGGTACTGATCGGGATCGCTGCCGGGATTTATCCTGCATTGGTCCTGTCCTCTTTCCAGCCGGTCGCGGTTTTGAAAGGCCGGTTTGCTACGGGCACCAGGGGTATCCTCCTGCGGAAGGCACTTGTGATCGTGCAGTTCACGATCGCTACCGCACTGATCATCGGAACGCTGGTCGTATACAATCAGCTGAATTTTATGCGCAGCCAGGATCTTGGTTTCAGCAAAGACCAGAAGATAGTGCTGGATACACGCGGGGACACGGCAAAGATCGCCTTTGAGCAGGAAATATCCCGGTTGCCGGGCGTATTGAATGCAGCGATGTCCGGCAGCATCCCCGGCGGCGGCAACCCCGGCGCCTACTCGGTCGTGGAAAATGTCAGGNNTTTTCAAGGGATTTCATGCTGGATACGACTCATTCCATGATCCTGAATGAGACCGCGGTGAAAGAGCTGGGCTATTCATCACCGCAACAAGCCATCGGAAAGAAATTTACCCAGTGGGGACGGGACGGGACTATCATCGGTGTAATGAAGGACTTTCATTTCCGCAGTCTGCAGGAGGTGATCAGGCCGCTGAGCATGCGGATCGAGCCGCGGGCCTGTGATCTCCTGACCGTTACTGTCGACGGGCCTCACATCCCGACTGCCGTTGCCAGTTTCGAACGACTGTGGAAGCGAATGCTGCCGGACAGACCCTATACTTACTTTTTCCTCGATGAATTTTTCGATAAACAATACAGGGCAGAAGATCGCTTTGGCCGGCTGTTCCTGNNTTCCTGTATTTTGCCGTGCTGGCGATATTTATCAGCTGTCTTGGGTTGATGGGGTTGGCTTCCTATAGCACGTTACAGCGGACAAAGGAGATTGGGGTACGGAAGATCGTCGGCGCTTCGGTCGGCAATATCGTGGTGCTGCTGTCCAAGGATTTTCTGATCCTCGTGGGATTGGCGTTTGTGATCGCAGCGCCTGTCGCGTGGTTTTTTTGTCATGGGTGGTTACAGGGCTTTGCCTACCGGATCGATATCTACTGGTGGATATTTTTTGCCGCGGGGATGCTGGCAGTGCTTATTGCGTTGATAACCATTAGTTTCCAGGCTATTAAGGCGGCGCTAGCGAATCCGATAGTGAGTCTGCGGACGGAATAATTATGAGTTTTTTTTGGTAGAATGTAAATTCTATCTACTTTTGTCTAACGCTGTTAAATTATTTAAGGCGGTAAAGGAGTAACATGGGAAGCAAGGAGAGAATTCACCGATTAAAGGAGAACACCCGGGGAAATATCCTGGATGCCGCTCACGACATCGTCAAAGAGGAAGGCTGGCAGGCGCTGAGCATGCGTAAGATTGCGGACAAAATAGAATACACGGCCCCCATCATCTACGAATACTACGCCAATAAGGAAGCCATCCTGCTGGAATTGACCAAGAAAGGTTTTATGATCCTGGCCTGCCGGATGAAACAGGCAGCCGCCCAGCATACGGAGCTTGCCGAACAGATCGAAGCCATGTGGCTGGCCTACTGGAACTTTGCCTTCGAAGAAAAGGAATATTACCAGCTGATGTTCGGCGTAGAGGTCAACTGCTGCATTATGGACGAGCTGTTACCCCCCGGGTCCACGCCCTATGATATCGCAGCGGAGCCTATTGCCAAAATGATGGGGATCGACGACACGGAAGATGACCGGGTTTGTACCAAATATTACACTTACTGGTCCATTATACACGGGTTAATCTCTATCAACATCGTCAGGAAAGGCACCTCCGATGAGATCAACCGGCAAATTTTAAGAGACGCCATCACCGGCATCACCCGATCCCTACGAAACTAGACTCCATCCATTGTTGCCGATAAAAGAAGCAACAGTTCTAACGAAAGTCGCCATCTGGAAAAAGAAAAAACGGTTTTCTGTCCTCTTATGACGGGGTTAACTGTCATAAGGGGAGTTCAGCTCAATTTTTGGCTTATTTGGTTAACGCCATTAAACAATTTAATAATGTTAGTTATGAGAAAGTATCTTATTCTGATCGCCTTTTTAGTCGTCGCTGCCGCCCATCTGAGCAGCTGTTCACAAGTCCAGGGCACCCACGCGGCCCCGCCGCCCCAGAGCCTGCCCATTATCGCGCTGAATGCAGCGCCTGCCACCACTTATCTGGAATATTCTGCTAACGTTGAAGGCACGACCAATGTAGAGATCCGTCCGCAGGTCAGCGGCTATCTGGATAAAATCTATGTGGAAGAAGGCGCGTATGTCACGCAAGGTCAGCCATTATTCAAGATCAATGACCGTCCTTACGACGAGCAACTGAATAACGCTCAGGCCAATATCATCGCCGCCAAAGCCAACCTGGAAAAGGCCGCCATCGAGGTTAACCGGCTGCAGCCGCTGGTCGATAATCATGTGATCTCGGACGTGCAGCTGAAAGCGGCGCAGGCTGCCTATGACGCTGCCAAAGCAGAAGTCAATCAAACGCAGGCTGCCAGTAACAATGCAGGCATCAACCTGGGTTACACCTTAATAAAAGCTCCCGTCAGCGGATACATCGGTCGCATTCCCTTTAAGGCCGGCGCTCTGGTAGGTAAAGGTGAAGCACAGCCGCTGACGATCGTCTCGGATGTGAAATCGGTTTACGCTTATTTTGGGATGAGTGAGAACGATTTCTTAAAATTCACCAATCAATTTCCCGGCAAAACGATCGATGAAAAGATCAAACAACTACCTCCCGTAGAGCTTCAGCTCGCCGATAAAAGTATCTATGCTTCCAAAGGCAAGATCGAATTGATGGAAGGTCAGTTTGACAGGAGCATCGGAGCGATAACATTCCGCGCTACCTTTCCAAATGCAGAACGTCTTCTTCGTTCCGGCATCACGGGAAAAGTTCTGATCCCCCAGGCCAATACCGGTCTTTTGCCTGTACCGCAGACATCCACGTATGAAATACAGGACAGAATCTTTGTATTCGTAGTGGGCGATAGCAGCAAGGTTGTCGGCAGGCAGCTGCACATCGTCGGAAAAACGACCGATTATTATTTAGTGGATAAAGGGGTACAGCCCGGAGACAAGATCGTGTTCGCCGGTATGGATCGCCTGA
Organism: Chitinophagaceae bacterium; assembly: GCA_003167015.1. Taxonomy (GTDB): domain Bacteria; phylum Bacteroidota; class Bacteroidia; order Chitinophagales; family Chitinophagaceae; genus Puia. The sequence goes on from PMUF01000541.1 coordinate 3,364, forward strand.
CGGATGGGGCGGTGATCAGCCCGCAGCTATTATCCACCGACAGCCTGTTCAAGGTGATGCCCATATAAAACGTTCAGGAGACTGCAGGCAGGATTGAAATACAAACAAACAGATCTATTTTATGCTAAAGAGATTTATTGAAAGGCCGGTGTTATCAACGGTCGTGTCTATTATATTACTTATACTGGGTGGGTTGTCCATTTTTACCCTGCCCATCTCGCTGTTCCCGGATATTGCGCCGCCCAGCGTAGTGGTGCAGGCCACTTATCCCGGTGCAAACGCCGAAGTCGTTGCGCGCAGCGTGGCCACCCCGCTCGAAGAAGCCGTCAATGGGGTGGAGAACATGACGTACATGACCTCCAACTCCAGCAACGACGGAAGCATGACGCTGACGGTCTTTTTCAAACAGGGGACCAATGCCGATATCGCAGCCGTGAACGTGCAGAACCGTGTGTCCAAGGCCACGAGCCAGATCCCGGCGGAAGTTATCCAGGCGGGTATTTCCACGCAGAAACAGCAGAACAGCATCATCATGTTCATCGGACTTTATTCGACCGATACCAGCTATGATGAGACCTTTTTGCAGAACTACGCGAAGATTAACCTGATCCCGAAGATCCAGCGTATACCGGGTGTCGCGGATGCCCAGCCTTTCGGTACCAAGGATTATTCCATGCGCATCTGGCTGAAGCCGGACCGGCTGATGGCCAATAACCTTTCCCCGATCGAAGTGACCAGTGCCATTAAGGATCAAAGCCTGGAGGCAGCGGCTGGCCGTCTTGGTCAGAGCAGCAAGGAAGTGTACGAGTATGTACTCAAATACAAGGGCAAGCTGAACAAGAACGAAGACTATGAGAATATCATCGTCAAGTCCAACAGCGATGGCTCCGTGGTCCGGTTGAAGGATGTTGCCCGGGTGGAATTCGGCTCGTATACCTATTCGTCGAACAGTACGCTGAACGGCCATCCTACGACCGGTATTGCCATCCAGCAGCTGTCAGGTTCCAATGCCAATGACATCCTGACACAAGCCGAAGATTTGCTTGACCGGTTCTCCAAGCAATTGCCCAAGGGTTTGCATACTACCATCATGTTCAACTCCAAGGAATTCCTGGATGCTTCGATCGAACAGGTGAAACATACGCTGGTCGAGGCCTTTATCCTGGTATTTATCGTAGTATTCATTTTCTTACAGGATTTCCGGTCCACGCTGATCCCCGCCATTGCTGTGCCGGTGGCCATCATCGGTACGTTCTTCTTCCTGCAGGTATTTGGATTTACCATCAATCTGCTGACACTGTTCGCCCTGGTGCTTGCGATAGGTATCGTGGTGGATGACGCCATAGTAGTAGTGGAAGCCGTACATGCGAAAATGGAAAATACGGGCTTGCCGGTGAAGGAAGCCACGTTAAAAGCGATGAGTGAGATCTCCGGCGCCATTATTTCGATCACGCTGGTAATGGCTGCGGTGTTTATCCCGGTGGGCTTTATGAAGGGGCCGACGGGTGTATTCTACCGGCAATTCGGGTATACACTGGCTATCGCCATCTTTATATCGGCTGTCAATGCCCTGACGCTGAGCCCTGCGCTTTGCGCCATCTTCCTGAAAGATCTGCACACCACGGACGAACATGGAAAGCGAAAGGGATTTGGCGCCCGGTTCTTTGCTACCTTCAACGTGGGTTTCAAAACCATGACGAATAAATATGTGGCCAGTCTGAGTTTCCTGTTCCGTCACAAATGGATCACTGTCATTGGGCTGGTTGTCCTTGCCGGCAGCGCGTACCTGATCATGCAACGGACGCCCAGCGGCTTTATTCCCACGGAGGACCAGGGCTTTATCTTATATGCCGTGAATACGCCTCCCGGCAGCAGCCTTGACAAGACGCACAAAGCCGTAGCAGAGATAGACAGCATCATCAAGGCCGAGCCCGTCACGGACAGAAGATATAATGTGGAAGGACTGAATTTCATCACCAATGCCAATGCCTCCCCTTATGGTGCGGGTTTCGTCCGGATGAAACCAGTCGATGAGCGTGGTCCGGTGAAAGACATCAATACCATCAGCGGCATGCTGACGATGAAGGTCGCCCAGCAGGTAAAAGATGCCCATGCCTTCTTCTTCACCTTCCCGACCATACAGGGTTTTGGTAACGTGGCC
>PMUF01000375.1 GCA_003167015.1 Chitinophagaceae bacterium
GATCACCCGGAAAGGAGAGACACTTACGCTGGTCGTCGTGATCGTATTGCTCAGGTTCATCTCGGCTTGGGTAAACAACGCAGTCCCGAGCGCGCTGGGCGCCGATTTCGGATCCTTGTTCAGGACTTCGCTCATATTCTTCACACAACCCGCCGACAGCAAGGTTGCCGCTGATAATAAAACTATTGAGATCTTTTTCATGCGTAATCGATTTAAAATTTCACCTTAAGAATAAAATTCAAGGTCCTCGTCGTAGGATAAGCCCCGTTCTGGAAACCGATAGAGTAGTTCCCCTGGGCCTGCCCTTGTTCAGGATCGGCATAAGGAAGGTCCTTGTGGATGATCCAGAGGTTCCTGCCCGACAGAGACAGATCGATACCCTTGACCGAGTGGAGGTTCTCCAGCGCCTTCGAAGGAATAGAATAGGTGAAGGCTACTTCCCTCAGTTTGACATACGTTGCGCTGTAAATAAACTGCTTTTGCGCCTCGGCACCCTGGCCATTGCCCGATCCGAACGTCCAGAACCCATTGGTGAGATCTTCCCAGTCCCTGACCGTATTCGCTTTTCCGGTAGCCTGCGAGATCCCCTTCAGGATAACGCCTCCGCCATCTGCCGGATTCAACCTCAGCGGATTGCCGAGATCATTCAGCCCCGCTGTCCGCGGATACAGACCGGAGAATGATCCGTAATCCATATCCAGGGAATACAACTGGCCACCCTGGTGCACATCGATCAGAAAGCTCAACGAAAAATTCTTGTAGGAGAATTGGTTGTTGATACCGCCATACCAGGACGGCTGAATATTGCCGATGTCAGCCAGCGAATTGGAACTGTCGACATAGGTACCCGCGGCACTGATCACCCGCTGTCCGTTGATGTATGTATAATCCGAACCCCTGATCTCGCCGTAGGGCTTACCGACTTCAGCCACGATCTGGATATTGTTCTGCAAAGTCGCGATCGCATAGGAAGGCTGACCGCCGTAGAGCGACAATACCTTGTTCTTCGGTTTGGTCCAGTTGACCGTTACGTTCCAGCTGAAATTCCTCGTCTTGACAGGAGTGAGGTTGACCGTCGCTTCAACACCCTGGTTCTCGACGGAACCACCGTTCACATTGAAAGTATTATACCCTGTAGAAGTAGATACATTGATCGGCAGGATCTCATTGCTCTGAACGGAATGATAATAATCTGCCGTGAACCCTACCCTGCTGTTGAGGAAATTCATTTCCAGACCGGCTTCCCAGGTCTTATTCGCTTCAGGCAGCAGGTTCTGGTTAGGCAGCGAGGTAGCGCCGTTCATGACCGCCTGGCCATGTACCGGGGTATTGATCGTGTACGTGTTGAATACGGAGTAATAAGGAGCATCGCCGCCGACTTGTGCATAGTTGACCCAAGCTTTACCATACGACAGCCAGTCGGCATTGGTTAGCAATTTTGAAAAGACGAAGTCAGCCGATACCGAAGGATAATAATAGGTATTATGAGCGGTAGGCAACGTGGAAGACTGGTCCCGGCGCAGGGTCCCTTCCAGCGTCAGCATATCTTTCCAGGAAAGTGTCAACGCGCCATAGATGCTGTTGATCTCTTTAAGGTCTTCCGTTTCCGTCGGCGCACTAGGCGTATTGACCGAGTTGGACAACGACCAGTAGCTCGGCAGGATCAGGCCACCGCTCGTGCTGGCTAGTATCGTGGAGATATTATCCCTTTGTACGTTGGTCCCCACAAGTGCCTTCACATTGAAATCACTGCCCACGTTCTTATCGAAATTCAACGCGGCATTATAGTTGGTTTCGCTGAAGGTATAATTCTGCCGCTGGTAGTAAGAAGGCGCCTGGCTACCGATATCGGCCCTTTGCTCGACCAGCATCCCATAATAGTCCTCCGTCACACCCCCAGTCAGGTTCAGATAACTGGTCAGGTCCATCTTAACCTTCGCATGACCGGTATACCGGTTGCGGGAATCCTGTTCAGGATTGGTATAGGCAAACCAGTACTCGTTATCATGATAGGCAGGGGTCCCGATATTACCTTCCGCATTACTCTGGTAGCTGCCGTCATTCTGCCAGTTCCAGGTTTCATTGTCGCGATCTTTGAAATAATCCGCCTTCAGTTTCTTGATATCCACATTGCTCGGCCACCATTGACGAAAATCCGTCATCGGGTTCGTGGCGGCAGTGTACTGGTACAGATAACGGTTGAGGGCATTCTCATTCACATAGTTGATACCGGCTTCGACCGTTACCCAGTTGGTGACATTATAAGTAGTCAGCAGGTCGAACAGGTTCTTCTTAAACATGGAATTGGGTTGATAACCCTTATCGTCGACCCTTGTATAGGAGAATTTATAGGTGCCTTTATCACTCCCGCCCGATACAATGACATTTTCCGTAGCTGTGATTGGCGTTACGAAATAGTCAGTCGGGTTGTGATGGGCCGCAGGCTGCCATGGCGTGGCCGTGTGAAAATTGGGATCGTCGGGTGCAAAAGCATCCCAGTTATACACCATCATGCTCTTGTTGAAATAGGCCCCCGTAGCCGCGTCATCGGGTGTCGGGACGATCGGAATAGCGGTGTTGCCGCCGTTTAACCAGGGCACAGTCTCCTGGTAAAAGTCATTAGTGGTTGCGTCATATCCTTCCCCGTACATCAGCTGATAGGTAGGCAGCGTAGCAGGGTCCAGGCTTCCCGCACTGATCCCGAAAGAGGCAGTTACCCCCACGTTTTTCCTGTTGGCCCCCCTTTTAGTAGTGATCAGGATCACCCCGTTGGAACCCCTTGAACCATACAAAGCAGAGGCTGCAGCGCCTTTCAGCACGCTGA
>PMUF01000325.1 GCA_003167015.1 Chitinophagaceae bacterium
CAATTTTCCTTCTATTGTATGGCGCAACGATCGCAACGGACCAACCCTCCACCGAAACCTGGCAACGAATCGGCCCCGGCGGCGGCGGCTCCACCTTTTCTCCTACATTCTCTTATCACAGCCCGAACGATTTTATCCTGAAATGCGACATGACGGGCAGCTATCTCACCAACAATGGAGGCCGGTCATACAGCTTGATAAATTTTGTAGGGGGCGCCAATTGTTATGCCTATGACCCCAATGACTCCAATAGATTATATGCCGGCGGGCCATTCTTACATCGATCGGTCGACGGCGGCAAAACATGGCAGCCAATTTTTCCAAAGACGGCTGACATCAGGCAGCTCGGCTATTTCGGCGACCATGCCGAGTTCCAGCTAAAAACCAACGACACCGCTTTGTACAAAAAAGACGCCAATGAGATTAATGTCATTTATGTAGATCCGGCATGGCCCAAAACCATCTATTTCGCCCTGGGTCATTTTTTCGTTTACAGTGTTGATGATGGTCAGCATTGGGCTCAACAAGATATCCATTCGGGCATAAAAGCCATCTACACCAATAACAAAACGCTCAAAAATAAAGTCTATATTTTTACCGCCAACGCCATTTTTATTTTTAACAAAAGCTCAAAGACCATTATAAAAAATGACTTGCCCGGAAATGTCGTGCCGGCGTCGGCCTTCTCAGTCGGTACGGTTAAAAATACAAACAAGACCATTATTTACGCCTTACGCCAAGGTCAAATATTCACCTCGTCGGATGATGGCCGTACCTGGCAGCCCGCTACCGATCCTGTCATCAGTTTTACTACTGTCGTCTGTGCCGCGGCCGATGCCGCCCAAGCATATGTTATCACCGATCACTACGTTGACAGCACTAATAAAGTCTGGTATGGCGCCCTAAAGACTGACGATCAGGGCAAGAGCTGGCATTGGGTCTGGAAAGCCGGCGGCGGCAGCGGGCAATATCGGGTGCAAGACGCCAACGACGCAGAAAATGTAAAGGACAGCTGGGTCCATACAGCCTTCGGCAGCGAATTCATTCAATTACTCGATGCAGGCGTGTCGCCAAAAGACGGCAACATCGCCATCTTGACCGATTGGTATCGCACCATGAAAACCACCAACGGCGGAAAAACCTGGACAGAAATCTACAGCCAGAAAAATCCGGACGGCACCTATGCCACCCGTGGCCTGGATGTCACTACCACCTATGGCATACACTTCGATCCCTTCACTCCAAATCACCTGGCCATCAGTTATACTGACATCGGTTTCCATCATTCGGATGACGGCGGAAAAACCTGGCGGCGATCGGTAACCGGTGTGCCCATTGACTGGAACAACACCTGCTATTGGGTAGTCTTTGATCCTGTCGTTAAGAATAAGCTCTGGTCCGTGTGGTCAGGCATGCATGATCTCCCCCGGGGCAAAATGACCCGTGATCCGCATTGGAAAACCAGCGCCATCGCTAAAGGCGGGGCATGCCTGTCTACGGATGGTGGCGTCACCTGGCAACCTGCCCTTACCGGGATGGGCGATAACTCTCCCGCTACCTCCATCGTGATCGATCCGGCATCTCCGCCCAATCATCGGACCTTGTATGCCACGGTATACAACAAAGGCGTATTTAAATCTGTAGACGATGGCCAAACCTGGAGCCTGAAAAATAATGGCCTCGACAGTAATACCTGCGCCTTTAAAATCATCCTGGCCGCCAATGGCGATTTATTTTTGACCGTCAGTCTCACCCCCGCATATAACGGGGGAAAAAAAGCAATGGAGCTTTATTCCGGTGCGGTATATAAGTCCGTCGACGGCGCGGAAACCTGGAAAAAGTTAAACCTCACCACTGGCCTCTTATTCCCCAATGGAATAGCCGTAGATCCAACCAATCCCAACAAAATCTATGTCGCTTGCTGGGCGAGTCTACCTTTCGCTGATCTGCCCGGCGGTATCTTCGCCAGCGACGACGGCGGCGCTACCTGGCTATCGATTTTTGACCAACGGCAATATGTCTATGACGTTACCATCGATCCCTATCATCCCGGGCGACTCTATTGCAACACCTTCAATCAGGCCGCGTACCGCAGCGACGATGGCGGAAAATCCTGGAAACAGCTCAAAGGCTACGATTTCCACTGGGGACACCGGGTCATCATTGACGAGAATGATCATGAAAAGGTTTACATCACCACCTACGGCAGTAGCGTGTGGCATGGGGTGCCTTCCACTATTTCCCATCCCCCGCCCCCTGCCCACCGAACTTATTAAATATACCCTGCAACGACCCCAGTGCCGTCCCAAGCGCCGTCACCAGCGCGACACCGCGCTGCAAGGTGTCCTGCTGGGTCAGGAACAACAATGCCGCCGCCGCGGTCAGCAGGATCAGGAAGGGCAGGCGGAAACGTTGCCAGTCACTCTTCCGCGTTATCGTCTTGTCCAGCATGTCCTCCTTCACCTTCATCCTCAGCCAGGCCCTGAAGACCGGGCTGAAGAAGTCCAGCTGCCCGTGCTCGTTCACCAGCACGCCGGTGCGCAGCAAGTGATCGATAGGTTGAACGTTCTTGTAATTGAGGAAACCCGTACAGGCGAAATGATACAGGATATATTGCTCGACGGGGTCGCACTTTTTAAAGAACAGCCACTCGAAATACCCCGACGCCGACGGTGAACACACGATCGCGATCACTTTGTTTTCCTGCTCATCCATCTTCTCCTCGTCATTATCCGGGGACAGTTGCCCTATACTGATGTCTGCCGGCATGCTTTCCTTAAATTCACCCACCAGCGGCAGGACCATTGGTGGTGCAGGCAGGTCTTTGCCCTTCGTCCATTTTTGCAGGAACAGTTCCGTCGCCACCCGGCGGACCAGCCGGTACATCCCTACCAATAACAGCGCAATGAACAGCACCAGGAAAAAGACCTGCGTGGGATGCCCCAGGTAGGGGTACCGCTTAGGCAGGACGGAAGAGATCATCAGCCGCTGCGGCGGTGCAAGCGCCCCGGTCCGCCCCAGGTCTCCGACGCCCGGTAGATGGACGTCAGGCGCCTGTGTATAGACAAAAGGCAGCGTATCGTTATCTTTCAGTGCATTCCATTGCCACTGCCGGTCCGACGAGAGGCTCTTCAGGACCGGGATATACTGCGGGTCGTAATTGATCGTACCAAGGTCTCCCGTCAGTTGAAAATATTCATCTTCGAAGATTAACGGCGGCGAAGGGGCAGGTAAAGCATCGCGGGTGGTCGCCAGCGTGTCCTTAAAGAGGCTGTAGATCCCCGTTTTATACTGCCAGTAGGTGTACAGCGAGTCATGCGGCAAAGAAGGGTCCATCTGGGCAAGCGGCTGGTACAGCACCGTCCGGCGGTCTTGCAGCTGGTTCGCCTTCAGCAGCTGTTCGCGTTTGACGCTCTGCAGGATCTCCTGGTTTTGTGCGTGCCAGGTATACAGGGCGGCTGGCAGGACGCCGAGAGCGATGACTAGCGACTGTAGAAGGAAGCAATAGCTTTTCAAATAGTCCCCGGGCGAACGCTCATCCGCGCGCGCAGATCGGGCCAGATTCCACAAGGCCAGCGTTAATAGCAGCGGTGAGGCCAGCAGCAGCACCACGACGATTCCGTTGAT
>PMUF01000483.1 GCA_003167015.1 Chitinophagaceae bacterium
CGGGAAAATTCCAGGATATCCCATTGCGTGATGCGGATGTGTTCGACCAGCTGCCAGATGCTGTAAGGCAGGCCCGCAGGGACAGTGCCCAGCAGGTCATGCGGGAGATCCCTGACGGCATCGTCAAAAGACGCATGCGCATTCCCTCCCGTGAGCGCCGCTTCCAGGTCTTTGATCGCCGTGGCACCATGGTCTTTGGCGACGTTGGATGTTGTTTTCATGATCGATAATATTTAAACGGTTTTGATTCCTTTTTCTCTTAGCTTGAGGTACATCAGTCGCAGGATTTCGCTCTTCAGGTTCTGTATCTGACTGATATTGGCCACCCAGACCACGATGGTAAAGGACAATGTTTGATCATTCGCAGTGGATAGGAGCACTTTGGGCTTGTTCTCGCCCGACAGATCAGGGTGATCCTTCAGCGTGTCCTGCACGATCTCGTTGATCTCTTCGAGCGTCGGGCCTGCCCCTACAGTGATGGGAACCTCTATTCTTACCTTGCTGTTCTGCACGGTCCAGTTAATGACCTCTCCCGACAACAGGTCTCCATTGGGCATAATGATCTCCGTGCCTTCCTCCGTGACCAGCCGGCTCGACCGGATACCCATGTCCCGCACGACCCCCTTCTTGCCGTTCAGCTCGATATAATCCCCGATCTGGAAAGGGCTTTCGAAGATAAGGATGATTCCCGAGACCAGGTTGTTGACGATATTCTGCAGGCCCAGGCCCACGCCTACGCCCAGCGCACCCAATACGATGGTGATCTTATCGATCGGCAATCCGCTGGCAATGACTGCCAGGAAGAACCCGATGATAATAAAGATCAACCGCATCATCACCAGGCGGGAGGCTTTTTTCCCTTCCTGCGGTACCGACTGACCATCGGCTTCGCCGAAAAAGTATCCAACATATTTTTGAACGACATGGGAAATATAAAGGATGATAATGAATATCAGCACATTCCCTACCCTGAAAGATATGCTGCCGATCGACCGGCTGATATTGAGCCAATGGCTCACCTCACGGTAAACAGGATCGAATATATCCATGTTGGTCGCAAAAACGACCAGCCACGTAATCGAAGACAGCACCAGCAGCAGGCGATAAATGTCCCTATGCGCCTTGCTGTAAAACAAAGCGATGGTTGGCCCGTTGGCATTTGTCTTGCTGACTGCCGATTGCAATGAGAACCCTTCCATCAGGCAATTCACGAATACGGCCAGGCCGACCACCTGCACCAGGCCGAAGATGGCGCTCGTGCTGAAAAGTTTCGAAAGGCTCAGCCTGCCTAAAGCGTTGCAGAGGATGGCCAGCACATTGCAGATCTGGTACAGTACCACCACGGCCCGGACCATCCAGTTCAGCGAGATTTGCTGAGTGATCCGCTTCATCATGATATAACCAAGGCTGACGGACACCAGCTGCAGCAGCAACAACCAGTACCGGATACTCAACCGCGGCACCAATACGAAGTTCGCTGCAGAAAAAAGCATATATAACAGCACAATGAACAGCCAGTAATAGAATAGCCGCCTGGGCCATCGCGAACCGAAGCCGACACATAAAGTGATGAGCAGCGGTAATTGAATCAGATGAGCATAGGCAGCCGGTGCATCGATATCGAAAAAAGGAATGATGTTCAGCATGACTACCAGCGCCGCCAGTACCGGGTACTTCCGCAGGTAATTCAGCGTGACGGTAGGCATGATCTTGTCCTTGTCAGGGCTTTTGCCGATCAGCCGGAAATTGTTCCAGACCCAGAAGAAGAATAACAGTCCCAGGATCAGCACATAAATATAGTCATCCCAGTTCTCCCGGATAAAATAATGCATGATCTCGCGCTGTCCTTTATACGATCGTTTGGCCAGCTCCCCCGTGCCGGTATTCGTACTGCCGGTATCCCTGAACTCCCAGAGATAGCTGTATTCCTTGTTGAATATCTTACCGCTGAGCTCGTTGCGCAGGACAGCCACCTGGTTTTGCAGGTCGATGGTCCGAAAATAATATTGCGAAATGGCGGACTGCAGCTGCGTGATCCGGGCCAGGTGGCTGTGCGTAGCTGTATCAGCCTGTCGCCATTTGGCGTCAAGTTCCATAATTTCATCGGTATACATCCTCCGGTAGGCACTGTCCCTGATCAGCTGGTGGATGACGGAATCATGGGTAAAGGCATCGATCTCGTGGTTCATACTGATGAGATCGATATTGTACCTGAATAGCGAATTGCGCCAGCCCTGCAGCTGGTCTTTGATATTCCCCAGCAGGACAGTATACAGTTGGAGGCTCTTGAAGTCGGGCACCGCCCCGGACATCGAAAGGTTTTCCGAAATGGACTGGATATTCTGGCCGATCTCCGGCAATTGCTGCTCTACACTTTTCGTATTGAACCCGAGACTGGTAAAATCATTGATCCGGTTGAGGGTGAGATGGAGGTTATCCAGCCGGGTCGTAATGGTATCCAGGGAATACTCCAGTTCCGATTTCGGCGGGTTCTCCTTGGCGGACGCATCCTTGGCCTCCTCCTTTTTCCGCTGCGCCTGTACAGGCATGGCAAACCCTGCCATTAGCAGGATCATGAAGAATAGGGAGGAGCATTTCATGTGATGATCTCTTCAATGACCGGGCCAAAACGCAGGCAAGGCATACTATTTGAACTTTGACGGTTCTGTATCACTTACCTTTGACTGCGGTGGGGAAATTTCGCAACATTAATTTTGCCAATGGAAATAAGAAAGATCGTCCGGATCCAGTTGTTCATCCTGCTGTCGGCAACCATCCTCTATCTGGGAAAGCCGGTATTCATGCCGCTGGCCATTGCAGGGATGTTTGCCCTGGTATTGATGCCTCTTTGCAGGTGGCTGGAAAAGAAAGGATGCCCTACGGTCGTGGCCGCCATTATCTGCGGACGCGTCTTCACCCTGCTGATAGCCGGCCTTATCCTCTTCATCGTCTGGCACGTACAACATATCGCCGCGGATTTTTCCGATGTCAAACAACATTTTACGGATTATATGCAGGGTTTCAGGCGATTCCTGCATGATCGCTTCGGCATGGATACCCTGAAAAAGGACAGCCCGCTTCCGATCCCGGTACAGCCCAATACCGATGGCATTGGAAAAATGGCAACCCTTCTCATGAGTGTGGTGATCTCCTTTGCGATCGACCTGCTGCTGATACTCGTCTATATGATCATGCTGCTGGCCCTCCGCCACCAGATCAAAGTTTTCATCTTACGGTTATCCTCAACTGACTCGAAAGGAAAGACAGAGGTCGTCCTGACCCAGTCGGCACTGGTGGTCCAGCAATACCTGCTCGGATTGTCGATGGTCATTGGCTGCCTGTGGATCATGTACAGTATAGGATTTACGCTGGTAGGCGTACATAATCCCATCTTCTTCGCCATCCTTTGCGGTATCCTGGAAATCATTCCTTTTGTAGGAAATATGACGGGCAGTACACTGACCAGCCTCATGGCCCTTTCCCAGGGCGGCGGTTTCAATATGGTGGCGGGCGTACTGGCGACTTATGCACTGATCCAGGCGATCCAATTCTATATCATCTCTCCCCTGGTCATGCAGACCCAGATCAACATCCATCCGATCTTCACTATCCTTGTACTGTTTGCCGGCGACCTCGTATGGGGAATACCCGGGATGATCCTTGCCATTCCGGCGCTCGGGATCATCAAGATCATCTGCGATCATATCGAATCCCTTCAGCCGGTGGGTCATCTGCTGGGCCAAAGCAAACCGGTCAGACGATGGTCGCTATCCCGCTTGTTTCATCGCTGACCCTTCCCCATCGGCAGCGTTACCGTAAAAACAGACCCTTTGCCCTTTTCACTGTTGACGATGATAGAACCGCCATGCCGCCTGACAATATCGGCAGCGATGTACAGGCCAAGGCCCAGGCCCGGACGCTGGCTGACCAAAGGATCATTCGACCGGTAAAAACGATCGAATATCTTCTCTAATGTATCGGTCGACATGCCGATCCCGAAATCCNNTATCCTCGTATAAATATGGACCTCGGCAGATTCCGGCGAGTACTTGATAGCATTGGACAGCAGGTTGACCAGCACCTGGCCTATCCTTTCCCTGTCTCCCCAAACTTCCGGTCTCTGTCGTATTTCCCCTACTACCATCCGGATGGATGTCGCCACTTGCATATCCTCCACTACTTCCAGGATAAGACTGCCGATGTCAAAATACCCATAATGCAAACCAATCTGCCCGTGAGACACCTGGCTGACATCCAGCAAGTCCCTGATCAGGTGGGAAAGGCGGGTGATTTGTATATTCAACCTCTCGGCGATCCTGGCAGCCGAAGTATCCCCGGACCGTTGCAGTTCTTCACAAAGGATCTGCGTATAGGCCTGGATGCTCGTGGCGGGTGTCTTCAGCTCATGGCTGGCAATGGCAATGAATTCGATGGCCTCTTCCCGGCTCGCCGGATGGTTCCTCCCTTCTATCGCCACCCGCAGTTCCTGGTTGACGCTCTGTAGCTCCATATTGACACTTTGCAGCTCTTCGTTGGCAGTCCGCATCTCTTCGTAAAGGGCCTGAAGGCCCTCCTGCGTATCCCTGAATAACTTGTGTGCGGAACGCAGTTGTCGACGCGTCTTCTGTAGTTCTTTCTCCAGGGATGCTATCCGCCGGCCCCTGGCGCCGGATATGATGACGTCGCTGCTCCCTCCCTCCTGCCGGATCTCCTTTTCACGGATAACGATCAGCCGCCACTTCCGCTCAGCAAAAAAAAGCGGGATCACCTCGATCGCTACCTCCGGGCCGCCGTCCCTGTCCGTCAGGAAAATACCTCCCTGCGAAACAGGCTGCCGGGTCCTGTCTACCTGCCCCAGCAGATCGCTCAGTTCGAACAAGATCTCATCCCTTACGATCCTAAGTAGATGTAAGCTGGGATGGTCGCCCGGGCGCTTCAGGTAAGGCGAGGCAATGCCATAGAACCTCACCACCCGCAAATCCTCATCGACCAGCATCCCGGGGGGGACATAGCCGGACATCAATATCTTATCGGCCTCCGTTTCAGCGTTCGGCAAGGCACGGGTAAACGTCGCCGGAAAGAAGGAAGACATGGATACCTCTTTCCGCATATAGATCCCGGACCGGGATGGCAGCGGAGCGAAAAGGTCCTGCCATAGCCCCACAGCCTGCTTCCCGCCCCTCAGTATCAGGCATCCGCCGGCATTCAACGAATAATGCAGGGACTGTGACACATTCCTTCGCTCCGCATCGGTCAGATAACCCATGCTATTATCCGCTATAATGAGGTCTATATGGGAAAAAGGGGGATCGGCAGTCAGCAGATGAGTGGCAAAGACACACATCTCCTTTATACACTTGGGGACGCCCGCCCGTGCCCTTTCCACAGCTCTCCTGTTCAGCCCGGTGACGAATAACTGCAAAGGAATGCCGGGTGACCGGGCTTCCAGGTATTCCGATATCCGCATCGCAACCGAAAAAGCCATCTCGCCGACGGTACAACCAGTGATCCAGATACGGAAAGGTTGAAGCCCTTTCTTCTCGCTGAGCGTCCTGGGCAATACCTCCCTCTCCAGCACTTGCCCCAGGCCAGGATCAAAAAGAAAACCCGACTCGGCCGTCAGCAGGTCCTGGCAAAGCCAACCGACTTCCCGTTCATTCTTCTCCAGGTAAACAGCGTATGCCTCCAGGTCGGCTGTACCGGTCAGGGCCATCCGCCGGACAATTCGGATAACGATATCCGACGGCCGGTACAGGCTGAAATTGAAACTCTTTTTATGCAATAACAACATATAGACCCTGCTCAGCCCCATTTGATCGGCCTCTATATTCTTTTTCAGCCGGTCGGCAAAGACGGGGTAATCAACCAGGGATGATAACCTGGACGCCAGCTGCTCCGGCAGTAGCGTGCCGTCTACACAGCCCGATGCTTCGGCCGCTCCTGTACCATCGCCGGGATGACTCCTGCCCCCGAGTAAAAAGGCAAATCCTCCTTCCTCTCTGACAACCCGGCTGCCGGCCAATCCGGACGACGTCCCATCCGCTACCAGCACGGCAATCACCCGCCCGCCCCAGGAATAAGCCGCGCTGGCCAGCAACAGGTCGGGCAAATACCCCTTTCTGCCCCGCCCGGCCGCTACCGAAAAAACAAATTTGTCGTCACTGATTTCTATCCCGGCTCCGGCCGGAATGATATAGATCCGATCCTTTTCAACCATCATCCCTTCCCTGACAAGTTGTATCCGCGCGTCCGCCGTTGACTGCAATGACATACCCACGCCGTCAGCCCTTCCGGATAGGCCGGCATCTTCACGCGGTTTCCCGTATTCGAACAGGATGACCGCCATGTCGGACGGCAAAGTAAGAAAGCCCGGCAGCAAGGTAATCACCTTTGCATCGCCGGCCGGAACCACAATCACTACTACAGCAAAAGGTTGCTGCCGGCCCTGCTGGCTTGAAAAGGCCCTGTTAACAGAATAGGCATGATTCTCCGGCATGGTTATGTTTTAAGTGTAAACATGTAATTTTTTTGATCGAGACAGGAGAGATTTCTTCAAAGGGGGAATAAGACCTGATTCACATTAATTACGGTTGGGGTTATAGAGAGCCTATAGGTGAAGGCTTCGACAGTATGTATTAGGCGGAATCCTGTACGAAGGTCATAGCGGACCGTACAGCAATTTAGGTCAAAAAATATAAACGCTGAAATCGGATAGTAAATTTACGAAAGAAAGTTCTTAGTATATTTGCGATCTACTGCNNATTAAAAAAGAACAATGTCTTTAAAAGATGATCCATCCCTTTTTGCCGGGCAGATCCTGAGCTCTGTGTCCGATATGATCTATATCCTTGACCCTGTTAACAACCATCTCGACTTCCTCAATTCCCGGGCTGCCGACCTGCTATACGTAGAACCAGCCGGTCCGAAAAGAGGGTTCGGGTTCTTTCAAACAGCTCTTCATGAGGAGGACCGCCAGCGGAGAAGCCAGCATATTACCGCCTGTCTGTCGATGCCGGATGGCAGGGCAAAAGAGATCGATGTCCGGTTAAGGGTGCAGGCCGGCCATTACCGCAGGTTCCGCATCCGGGATATGGTTTTCTCCCGGAATAACGATGGCTCGGTGAACCAGCTGACCGGCATCATCCGGCTGTTGGATACGGCAAGCCCGGTGACGGACTCCCCACCGGCGACACCCGCCCTATCAGCGACGGCTCCACGATCAATGACGCCCACCCCATCGGCGATACCCACCCCATCAGCGACGCCTACCCTATCACCGGCGCCTACCCTATCACCGGTGGATCAGGAAAAGCATGACCTGCCGGCAAAGCTGCTGCTCGGCATCGTCGCCCAGGATTATCTGGAGGGTTTGCGCCAGATATATATCTCCCTGGAAATCATCATCAGTACCGAAGGCCACCTGTTCAGCAATGCCAACAAGGCCCATTTACGACGGTCCCAATCCATGGTTCAAAAACTGAACCTGCTGACGCGGGACGTCCTCTTCAACGCCGCTTCCGTCGGTGAGGACAACCATTCATCGCGGGTAGATCTGACGGCTTTACTGGCGGAAGTGCTGAGCAGGATGGGGGGAAAGATCAAGGCATCGGGGGCGAAGATAGAAACGGAAACCCTCCCGCAGGTGCAGGGATACGCTTTATTATTGTCGGCGTTATTCCGTCACCTGTTGGTGCACGCGCTGAAATCCGGCCGGGAAGGGCGGCCGTTGCTCATTGGCATCCGACCGGGTCACGCCGAAGCCTCCTTCCAGGCAGTCACTATCACCGATAACGGCAATGGGTTCGAGCCTGCTGACCGGGAAAAAATCTTCGGCATCTCTTACCAGGGGTTGGATAAAATGAAGTACCGGTCCTCGGGGGCCGGCCTGGCCATTGTAAAAAGGATCATGGAGATCCATGGCGGCTTCATCATGGCGGACAGCGTCCCCGGCGAGGGCTCGACTTTCACTTGTTATTTTCCCGCGGATATTCGCGGAGCGAATATCGCGGCCGAATAGGCCGCAGACATGGGCCCCGGTTAGACCGGCGAAGCCGGTCGCAGCCGAGCGAGGAGGGCCGTGTCGAAGCAGGCCCAACGAAGCTCTAAGCCGGTCGCAGCCGGGCGGGGAGCCCCGAAAGCACAACCGCCTGCCAGGGAAAAAGCCAGATCCCGGCGTTTTCGCAACGGGTGTTGCCCCAACGAACATCGCTATAGTTATTGATGAGTATTTCTCCCCTGAAAGGTTCATCAAGCCCGAATGGCCTGTCCGCGTTCGTAAAATTCAGCAGCACCAGCACGGCCTCCTTATCGTCGTACCGGCAATAAGCATACACATGCGGATCGCCCGGGTTCAGCAACCGGTATCCGCCATAAAGGAACACCGGCCTTTCCTTCCGTAACCGGATCAGCCGCCGCACGAATGACAAAACGGAACCCGGGTCATTCTCCTGCGCTTCTCTGTTGATCACCCGGTAATTGTCGTTGATCTTTATCCAGGGCTCGCCGTCAGTGAATCCTGCATGCAAACCCGCACTCCATTGAAAAGGAGTGCGGCCGTTATCCCTGCCGGTCAGTTGCTGATCCTGCAGGAAGGCCTTCGTATCGCCACCTCTGGCGGCAATCTGCTGATAAACCTGCCGCGTCTCGATATCCCGGTAGTCTTCGATATCCGTAAACCGGATATTGATCATCCCCAGCTCATCGCCATTATACAGCGAGGGTGTTCCACGCATAGTCAGCAAAAAAGTGAACAACAGCTTCGCTGAAGCCTCCCGCCAGGCATCGCTGTCGTCACCCCATCGCGACACCATCCGCGGCTGATCGTGATTGCCGAGATACAGGGTATTCCAGCCCCTGCCATCCAATATCCTATCCCACCGGCCATATACTTCTTTGAACTCGGTTAGCTTGTACCCGGCGGGGTCCACTTTCTTGAATGTTCCCGGCAGATAGCCAACCACCATTCCTTCGAACTGGTAGATCATATCCAGCTCCCCCCTCTCCTCACCGACAAAATCCGGCGCCGCTTCCGCCTGCACGCCCGAGCTTTCCCCGATGATGACGGCATCCGTTCCCTTTAATACCTCATCATGCATCTCCTTCAGATAATCATGCAGATGTGGTCCGGCTGCGTAATAATGTCCCCAGTCGCTGTGATATTTTTCCTTCAGTGTATCGGCGGTGATCTCTGGCCATGTCGTATCCTTGGAAATAAAAGTGATGGCATCCATGCGAAAACCATCGATGCCCTTATCCAGCCAGAACCGCATCATGTCGTATATCCGCCGCCGAAGTTCCGGGTTCTCCCAGTTCAGGTCCGGCTGGTGGGGGGAGAAATAGTGCAGGTAATAAGCATTTGTCGCCTCATTATACTGCCAGCCCTTTCCTTTGGGATCGAAGAACCCACAGCGATACGGCGGCCTGCCATTCTCCGCCGGCCACCAGTGATACAGCGTATAGTGAGGATCATCCCTGGAAACACAGGCCCGCCGGAACCACTCGTGCTCATCGCTGGTATGATTGACCACCATATCCATGATGAGGCGGATGTTTTTCGCGTGCAGCCCGTCGATCAGCCGCTGCAGGTCCTCCATCGTACCAAAAGCCGGATCGATAGCCCGGAAATCACTGATGTCATATCCATTGTCCTCCCCGGGCGAAGCATACACGGGGTTAATCCAGACCACACCGACGCCAAGCGAGGCGATATAGTCCAGTTGCGACAGGATACCTGTCAGGTCACACGTTCCATTCCCGTCGCTGTCTTT
>PMUF01000559.1 GCA_003167015.1 Chitinophagaceae bacterium
CCGCTGTCCCGTCATCATCCGCACATAAGTAGCATTCAGCGTCGTGAACACCACCTTACCCGATCCATATAGCCTGCCGGCTACCACGGCCCGTTTCGACGAATCCTTCGCGAATGTCCGCAGCCCTAACCTTCCCCAACCCATACCCACACCCGCCGGATCAGCACTGTCGAGCCTGACGATCAACCCCAAACCCTTCTCTTCCACCTGCCGCCGCAAAACCGCCATTCCCGGACTACCCACGGCAGGTAACGCCGACGAATCCGCAATAACCACATCGAACTCATCCAGCAGCGCAGGTGTCAACACCTCCAGCGGCCGCGGAACCATATTCACATAGGAAGACTGATAGCTGTTTGTGCTCACCATCGTCCGATTGGCCACCTGCTGACCATCGGATGCCAGCCAATTCACAAAAAAAGTATTCTCAAAATCCGGTGCAGCAGCCAGGATCAATATTTTTAAGGACTTCCCCGTTTCAACCTGCACCGGGATATCTTCTCTTTCCAGGGTATCGGTCCCCGATATAGCAACCAACTGATACACCGCTCTTCCCGTCTGCGCCGGCACTGTACCCAACGTAAAGTCGCCGTCGGTCATCGCCGAATCCATCACTCCCCCCAAACCCATCAATAGCAGCTTCACCCGCGCCGAACCCCCGCCCCCCGTCCATTCCCCCTGCACCTGCAACCTTTCTCCCTTCATTAACCGGCGCTCCCAATCGACAGCCGCTATCCCCCTCGGTGATGGCTCCGCATGCAACACCACCGCCGGCGCCGCCTTCGACACCCGGTAATAGTGTAACGGCAGCACCAGGCTCGCTAACGCCGCCACCGCCAGCACCGTAGCTGTCACCCGCCCCGCCAGGTGTGATCTGTCCGGCCTCAGGCTCTCCTTCCAAAGAAGAAAGACCAGCAGCGACACACAAACGCCGATCTCGATATAAGTCAGTGGCATCATGGTTTTCCGGCAGGATCGTTTAGATGACGAAAATAAAGTTGTGACAACCCCGCATCAACCGGTCTCTGCTCCGCCACCGGCAGCGCCTCTGCAACGGGCAGCAATGTCCGGATAGCCCGCTCGATCANNGCCATGACCCCCGCCGTCATCCTTCGCATCGCCTGGTAAGCGCCAAGATATTCCCCCGGTCTTGCCGCCGCCTCCCTACCCAACCTTCGCAATGCCTGCTGCAATAACCCTTGGTCTGCATCACTTATCTCTACCCGCCCCGCTCGCCGAACTTCCAGCAACGCCAGCACCATCCGAAGTACCTCCGTCTCCGGCAAGTCCCCTGCGACAGCAGTTTTTTGCACCGCCGTCTGAATACCGGCTAAATCACCCGTCAACCGCTTGGCAGGATTCAACGGCGTGACCCGCACGCCTGTCTTCGCCACGAAGCTGCGTGATTGCTGCTGCAGGTCCTTCAGCAGACGCAATGCCTTATAGGCATAGGGCAGCGCCGCCTGTGGCTGGAAAGTACGCAATTGCAGCTCGGCCTTCCACATCTCGTTCAGCGTAGCCTTCAGCTGTTGCTTGACAGCCGGCTCGAAAAAAGTGGCATCTTCCGCATTATCATGCTTGTCCGTATAGACATCCAATATCTTGGCAGCATCCCCGAAAGCACCGAATGTCGCCGTATCTCCCGGATTGCCCCCCGGCTCACCCTCCTCCGCCTCCTCCCCGAGGAATTTCCCATACCGCAGCCGCAACAGCTTCTGATCGATTCCGAGGTCGTTACTGCGTTGGTGAAACGCTGCCATCGCAATCGTATCTTTCTCCTTCAACAGCTGCTCTGCCTCTATAATGATCTGCCGTTCACTTCGGAAATACTCCGGCTTGACATCGGTCCCGAGTGTCATCCCTTCCAGACTCATCAGCTGCGCTGTATCGGTCAGTGAAATAATATACATCGGCGTCCGGCTCTCCTGCCCCCGGTTGTCTTTCGCCCGGCAATAAAAATACAGCTCGTCACCCGGCTTCAGACCCAGTGCCTTCAGGTCTAACGACCTGGATAGCTCGTACAAAGGCTGGTCACCGGGGAACGTCCTGTCCCACCGGATCTCCTGCTCTTTGAATTTGACGGCCTCACCTTTCCCGCTGGAGACGGTCGCCATCACCGCCGCATCGCTGATACCATAGTCGTCCTTCAGCATCACTCTCAAAGGAATGGCGGTTGGCTCCCCATAGTCCACTACGGTGTAAGGCTTCGGTGTAAGTATAATAACCTGCGGCGGCTCATCGGGACGCACTTCCAGCTTATACAATTCGGATAGCTGCATCCCTGTCCTGACCTGATAAAAGCCCGATCGGACGGCGGGTTGCGTCAACCGCCACAGGGTATGTTCTGCATTGGCAGCCCGCAGCGAGACCCTCGCCGTATCATTAAAAATGAATTGTAATGTATCTACAGCGGCCGTAGTCGTCACCTCCCAGCTTAACACCGCACCCTCTTCCACCTGTAAAGCAAATACTGACTGGCTGCGTACCGCCCGGCCGGTATAGGCCGGCGGAGTAATGCGGATGCTGACAGCCCGGATACCCGGCGCCGCCTTTTCCATCACCTTCCCCATAACAACCACTCCACCCTCCTTCTTCTTTTCTCTCATCCGTGTAATACCCGCACTCATCAGCACGGCTAGCACGAATAGCCCCGCCGCTACAAATAGCTTCCGACGCAAGGGATGCGGGGGCCGGATCAGGGCAAGCCTTTCGGCCGTGCGTGCCGCCTGTAATTTTTCCAGCGGACCTAGCTCTGCCCCACCACGCAACAGCAGTCCGCAGCTCTCTTCCAGCTCAGGCAGCATGCGGTCAAGATAGCTGGCCGTATCGGCCAGGGTTACCCGCCAGTAGGGCGACAGCGCCAGCGAGATGACAAGGCACAGCAAAACCGCCGGGCCGCCGGCCCATAACGGCCACCCCAAGCCGGTATGCAGTACCGCCGTCAGCAAAACGGCCCCGGCCAGTGCCAGCAGCAGACAATAGACGAAACTCTCCGCCTTCCACTGCCTTTGCAGCCTGTCAAGTCTTTCTTTTCCCATGTGACACCACTCGCTCTATAATGAATAATAGCAATATCAACCACCACACTACCGGCGCCATGTTAATACCCGGATCAACAGCCGCCTCCTTCCCTCCTGACCTGCCCCCATGCGCCGGCAGGATCTGCGCCGGATCGATCACCCGCCGGTCTTCCACCACATCCGTATCCTCTCCATATAATAATTTCTCCATCCTTACCGGCAACGATNNATTCCAATCCGCATCGAAAACGACCCGGGCAAAAGGGCCCGCCGGCACCCGCCCTGTCTCCACCACCTCTATCCTTCGCCCCGTATACTGCTGCAAAGCCCGCAGCGCCGCCATCACATACCGCCCATCCTGCCGATAGGCAGGATCTGTACTCACCTCTACCCGCAAGACCGAAGTATCTACGGCCACTTGCTGCTGATTGTCCCTCGCCACTGTCTTTTCGCTATAATTACTACCCGTGCTGCGACTCAACCCCGTCAATACCCGCACACTATCCGGACCGGACAACCAGGCCGCCCTGATCCAGTGACGTATAGAATCCATTGGCGCATATACATCCCAGTGAACATCCCTCTCCGTCGACGGCCGCTCACCGGAAAATCGCTGAACCAACCCCGTTGTCACCATATAAAGTGGAGCCCCCACCGGAGCCTCGCTATCCGCCGCCCGCAACCCATTCCAATAATTCAAACTGTCTCTCAGTATATGCCGCTCCCAACCTGCTTTCACCAATGAATCGATCACCACTTCCCGCCCCGCCCCGGCAGCCCCCGCATCCTCCAGCACCCAACCCTTCACAGATCTCGCCCCTCCCGTCCGCCGCCAGTAGGGCCCCGCCAACAAAATCGCCAGCAAAATCAGCAGCAGGCAGCGCAACAACAGCAGCCACCACTGCGACAGCCGCCGGCTCCAGGCCATCCGCTGCGACGCCCCCGTCAATAACGAAATGCTCCCGATCCGTAGCACCTTTCCACGCCGGTCATTCCAGAAATGCAGGATCACCGGCGCCGCTATCGCAGCCATCGCCCCCAGCCACAGAGGTTGTAATAGATGTATCAAGGTGATCCTATGATTTTATTTGCTGTCTTTGTTTGAGATAATTCCGCAGCGCCTGGTCCAATGGCTGATCAATCCGCATCAGCTGGTAGACGATATTTCTGTCCAGCAGCCGCATCCGCACATCTGCCAGCCACGCCCGCATCCGCTCAGTATAGTCAACGTCTTTGCCGCTGCTGACCGCCAGCCGCTCACCAGTCTCCAGATCCTCCACTTCCGTATAACCGCCAAAGTCTTTCTCTATCTCATTTCCCGCCATGACGTGAAAGACAATGACCTCGTGGCCCAGGGCAGCCAGCATTTCCAGCAGGCGGCTGACCTCTCCGTTCCGTTCGTACAGATCCGTAATAAAGATCAGCAGCTCTCTTTTCTGCTCACCTAAAAAGATATGTTTGTAGTGGATGGGGTCCCCAACCTTACCTCCTGCCTCTATCCCCTCTAGCTGGTGGAAGAATCGCGCCATGTG
>PMUF01000288.1 GCA_003167015.1 Chitinophagaceae bacterium
GCGAGCGGGCCACATTATCTACGAATTCATGCTCATAGCCTTCCAGTAAAGGAATATCCCACTGGATGTTGCGTCCAAAGCCGGCATCATATACATTACCGCTACCCGACTGTTCCCAGGTATAGAATACCTTGATCCCGATCTGCCGTTCGGCTAATCGGATCATCCAGGGGACATGGTATTGTATAGGGTGGGTCGTTACAACGGCCAGTTTTTTCATTCTTTTTAGGTCAGTTTTCTTGCTACTAATAGACCGATCCTCCACCGCCTTAACGGACAGATTCACGACCCTCTTATTTTCAGATCGGAGTGTCTACAGAAAGGTCGGCGACGGAGCCCAGGATTGGCAGCAGCTGCTGCTCCAGGCCCTCCCCATTTAAGTCTACCAGGTTCGCATGGTCGTCGAACAACGGATGGACCATCACTTCGTAAGATCGTCCGGGCAACAGCATATTAAAGTCCCGCCCGTCAGCCTTCGCGTGACAACGGATGTCCGCGATATCCCCGAAGTAGTCCGTATTGGCAAAGCCCGAATGCCTGCCAAGATACCAACGATTATATATACGCTTATAAATACGCCGGATGTAATGGCGCCCGGGTCCCATATTTCGGGTCAGTCTGATCCTGCGGATGCCATACTCACGCGCCAGCCGGCATACCAGCGGGGCTATCGCCCATTCCGTATGTACATGATGGTGAGAATCCAGGTGTGTGGGGCGGATACCCGCTGACAGTACCTTTTCCAATTGCGCCTTCAATTCCCCATACAACCCGTCTTTCTCTTTCCGTCCCAGGTGAATCAACGCCCTCCGCCTGTCATAGACCAACCTGCCGCCGTCATCGCAGAAAGCCGGCAATCCACGTAGCAGCCCCGTTACGGGATATCCTTCCGTAAGGTTCAGGTGTACCCCCACTCTTCCCTGCAGCACAGTATACCGGTTAATCATATTGATCGCATCATCAAAGCCGGCCATGTTGGCCATCAATGAAGTGCTGTTGACAAATTTTCGCTCGAAGCTCCGCAAGATAGCCTGGTTTACCGTCAGACTATAACCGAAATCATCTGCGTTGATAATTAATACGGATAAAGTCATATCTTCTTAATGTCTTCTTCTCGGGTTAACGGGTTTCGGGTAAGCAAGCTAGCCACTATTTCTCTCTCAGCGGTAGAAACCGTCCTAAAATAGGAAATATTATTGAATTAGATACATTAAAATAGGTGAAACCACTTATGCGCCCGGCATGCCCGATCGTCCCCCTCATCCGGGCTACTGGTCTGCGCAAAAACGTTGCCACAAAAGCCTTCCATAGTTAACGCAAAAGAGTTGACCGTGAGCAGCAAAAAATTGAAATAAGACCCCGGGGTCTAGAATTCAAATTCATCATCCGGCATCCCGATGGGCGCGCCCGGCGGCATCTCCAACGCAGGTTCCATCACGAACTTGTCCGGGTCTTTCGAAAATGCGTCTATCTGCGCCAGCGCAAAATCCAGTGATCCCATCCATTTTCCTTTGGCATCTCCCAACTGCGACTGCAGCCAGTATTTGAGATTGTTGATGGCCAGCAAACCCTCGCCTCTTACATTGTCGGCATTCTTCGGATTGGCTGCCAGCGACAACAAACGCTTCAGCGTCAGGTTGTCCACCAGCAATTGTAACTCTCCTTTATAGCCCGCCTGCAGCGGCGTCTTCCAGGTCCTGGTGATCAGACTGTCCAGCACCGCCAGCAACCCGGGCTGACGCTCATCCCGCGCCTGGAACTCGATGAGCCGGGCCGCACGTTCGGCATCCAGCAGGTAAGACAGCGTGTTGTCTGCAGCAGCCTCCGCCGCACCGATCGGATCGAAAGTCGGCCCCGTATGGCCTTTGAAGACCTCTATCGTCGATGGATAACCTGTCGGGCGCGGCGGGATCTTTTGGATC
Source organism: Chitinophagaceae bacterium (assembly GCA_003167015.1). Lineage (GTDB taxonomy): Bacteria > Bacteroidota > Bacteroidia > Chitinophagales > Chitinophagaceae > Puia. The sequence goes on from PMUF01000288.1 coordinate 1,923, forward strand.
AGGGCCTCGGGCAACGCCAGCGCATCGGGGGTGATCGTACTGACCAGCGCATCGAAAGCCCTCCATTGCTCGGCAGGGTCGACCATCTTCGTCGGTTCCTGACCGTCATTCTTCACTGCATGAGTGAAATACAGGCCGCCGACAGATTTAGCCGCTGCCTCTACCTGGTACCGGTGCAGCAAATAGATCGGCACGAGTACCTCTTCCAGTGTCGCCATCGGCGCATCTTGCCGGATCGCCCTCTCTGAGAAATGGTCGAGGAGATGGCGGCGGATCAGCATTAGCTTGTTCAGCTGGTCGATGGGATTAGCTCCGTCGTCCCACTGGTTGGACAGCGGATGTGTCATGCCGCCTACGTCAGGAATATATTTATAGCCTTCCTTCAGCGTTTCCTTCATGATCTTGTCGAGGGCCGCATCCTCATCCGTGCCCCGGGGAAAGTCGGAATAGCCCCAGATGATCGCGCGTTTGTCCCAGCCGCCGATGCCCCGGGCATACACGTCGGTCAGATCGATGGTGCCGTCGTCCTTCAGGGTAAACCGCGGAAAAGGATAGTCCATGACAGAGGCCCGGTCCTTGACGCTGGCCATGAAGTTATGCGTCAGCCCCAGGGTGTGACCGATCTCGTGGGCCGACAGCTGCCGGATGCGCGCAAGAGCCACCTCTTCCATCCTGGGATCCACCCCTCCGGCCCCGCCTGCCCCTCCCCCTTTTCCTGAGCTTCGGCCCGCAACACTGTTGCGGCCCTCGCTCGCAGACTTCGCCTCCGGCTCGTCTGCATAAGGCTGCAACAACCCCTCCGCGATCAGGTAATCTTCCCGATGCCGGTCCGATCCCAGCGTAACTACGCCTTTGATGATCTCTCCCGTGCGGGGGTCGATATAGCTGGCGCCATAAGAAAAGGCCCGCTGCGGACTGCCAGTGCGGGTTAGCCAGTTCACCATATTATAACGGATATCCATTGGGTCCGCGCCCTCCGGCAGTTCCTTCACCTGGAAGGCATTCTTGAATCCCGCCGCCTCGAAAGCCTGGTTCCACCACGAACCTCCTTCGATCAAGGCCTTGAGGATGACCGGCGGCGCGCCCCGGTCGATATAATAGACGATGGGCTGCACCGGCTCGCTGACCGCGGCATTGGGATCTTTCTTGATCAGCCGGTGCCGTTCGATGAAGCGCTTAACCAGCGGCTCGCTCATCGGGGCCGAAAAGTCATAGTAATCGAAATCGTTGAAACCCGAACGGGGATCGAATTTCCGGGGCGCAAAACCGCTGTCCGGCAACTGCACGAAAGCCTGGTGCACCCGCACCGTCACCGAAGCGGGATCGGGCGCTACTCCACCCTCCCGGCGAAACCCGCCACCGCTGCCGCCAGTACCGGCAAACGTGACGATGGCCTCGAATTCGGAGTTTTTCGGAAAATTCTTCGTGAAGTCCATGAAGACAGCCGACCGGCTCTCATCCAGGTGATAGCCACCCCCAGCCTGAGCCCCTGCCCGGTTGGCCGCTGCAGCGGCAAAGGCGCTGCCGGGATTGCCGCGACCAGACCCGATGGTCTCGCCGAGATGCAGCGCATCCCGCACAAGGAAGGAGGTAAGATCGATCAGGGCCGTATCGCCCTGCAGCGCTACAGGTGCAAACCCGAACAGTACAGACTGTGAGAAGCCGTCTGCCACATCTCTTTTTTCGTCGGCGCTGCCGTTTACCGCCCGATGCTCGAGATCAGGCTGCAGCAGGAACACTTTCGGCCCCACCCGGATAAATTTGGCGACCACGGCCGAAGCCTGCCCCCGTTCCGCACCGCCATTGCCGATGCCTTCGGGCAGACTGGCAAAGTATAGGAACGCTTCCCCCCAGCGGTTGACCTCGAGGTAGATCTTTCCCGTCTTTTCATCATAATAGAAATTGTAAAAACCTTCGAACTTTTTCAGGTTCTGCGTGACCGAAGCAATGGTTGCCGTCGGCTTCGCCTCGGCATGAGCAGACCCTTCGCCTCGTGCCGCTCCTTCGCTGCCGCCGCCAGGCCGCTGGCCGTAACCAGCCGGGGATAGGCAGAGGCATGCCGCCAGACAGGCCACGGCAACCGTGACCCAAATAGAAATGATACGCTTTTCAGGGGGAAAAAATGTTGATTTCCTCATATGCAGATTAATTTTGGACGAGTAAACTTAAATTTACCGTTTTTGGCGATTGGTTATAAATATGCTATAAAAATTAATATGAATCCCCCTTTTATTTTCATCAATGACGAATTCGTCCCCGCCGCACAGGCCGCTCTTCTCGTCACCGACCTCTCCATCCAAAGAGGCTATGGCATCTTCGACTACTTTATGACGCTGGGCGGCAGGCCCATCTTTCTCGACCCACACCTCGACCGGTTTTTCTATTCCGCCGCTCAGCTGCGGCTGCCCGTCGACAAGACCCGGGAACAGCTGACAGCCATCATTGCCGAATTGCAGCAACGCAACGCCATCCCCGATTCGGGCATCCGCATGACGCTGACCGGCGGTTATTCTGCAGATGGCTACACGTTATCCCAACCCAATCTTATCATCACGCAAAAGCCGCTCGACACTTCCCTCAGCGCCAGCTGTGAGCCGTCCATCCGCCTCGTCACCTACCCGCACCGCCGCCAGATGCCCGATACGAAGACCATCGATTACCTGATGGCCATCTGGTTGCAGCCCTATATCCGCCAGCATGGCGCGGGTGATGTTTTGTATCACCTGGACGGCATCGTCTCGGAATGCCCGCGATCGAATTTCTTCATCGTCACGGCCGATGATACGATCGTCACCCCCGGCAAAAATATCCTGAGAGGGATCACCCGCATGAAAATTCTCGAAGTCGCTGCCGCCCGGTTCCGGGTGGAAGAGCGGGATGTAACGTTGGAAGATATCCGCAAGGCGAAAGAGGCATTCATCGCCAGTACCACCAATCATGTGCGGCCGGTCTCCCACGTTGACGGACATCCGGTCGGACAGGACGCGTCCGCAAATGGTCCCTCTGACGCTCGCGCAGCAGGCGCGTCCGCAAATGGCACCTCGGGCGCCGCCCACGCGGCAGGCCCCATTTCTCAATGGCTCAACGAGCAGATCTACCAGCTTGTCGTTTCACAGAAATAAAAAGCTTTATGACCATCTCCACCGTATTGCCAGATATCGCGACATACAGCAGTCAGCCGCCCCGCCTGACCGATACGGTCATGATACATGCCAGCACCGCCGAAAAATATTCCTATCCCGAACATGCCACTCCTTACTTATTGCTATCCAATTTCGGCAACAGGGGAAATTATGTGGTGAACCGGCAACGCGTAGAAGTTTCGGCCAGTCACTTCTATTTTTTGAACCCCAATGATACACTGGAGATCCGGTTTTCGACCACCGTGCCGCTGCAAACCCGGATGATATTGTTCGAAGAAAAATTCATGGACTCCTGCTTCCATTACCTGTCTGCTTCGGCCCAACAGCTGCTGGATTCACCCCAGGACCAGTCCCTCATTTCCCCCCGGTTTGCTAATGTACCCTTCGACCTTACTGATACCGTTAAAAGACAAATGTTCTCACTGATCAGGAGCCGGCCGGATCAAGATGCCGTCCAGGATGTATTATTTACATTGATAGCCGAATGCAACCGGCTTAACACAGGCACGATAAAGGATATCGACAAGATAACGGCGGTTAAAAAATCGACCCGGGAGGAATTATACCGAAGACTGTTTCTTGCCAGGGAATGGATCAACGATAACCTGACCGGCAAAATAACGCTTGATCAGATGGCTGGTATGGCATGCCTGAACAAATTTCACTTCCTGTCTGGCTTCAAACAGGTTTTCCACACGACTCCGCACCAATACCTCATGGAAAGGCGCCTCCAAAAGGCCTTCGATCTGCTGAAAGAAGGAAGGCATTCCGTCACTGAAGTCTGCTGTCTCCTCGGCTTCGAAAGCATCGGCTCCTTCAGCAACCAATTCAGGAAAAGATTCGGATTCCCGCCCTCCGCCGTTCGCAACAATCAGCCCTCCGCCCTCCGCGACAATCCGTAGAAATTCCCAATTTCCGATAAACTGTTTGTCAACAGTCCGCCTAGTTTTGAATCATGAAACTCATTCCCCTGATGGCCGGTATATTTCTGGCATCCTGCAGCAATGCACAGCAAATGAACAACGATACATTCACAGCCGAAAGGGTAGCTAAAACCGCCACCATCCTGCTGAATGACAGGGTAGACAAGATATTTCCGCTGTTTGGAGCCTTTGAAGAAAGAAAGTGGTCGGAAGGATGGAATCCGACTTTGATCTATCCGCAAAAGGAAATCATTGAGGAAGGGACCACCTTCAGGACACATGGCCATGGTCATGGCGAAAATGAATTCATCTGGACGGTGTCGAAATACGATCAGGCCCGGTTTCTGATTCAATACCTGGTTTACTCCTCCAACAGGATCTGGACGATCACCATTACCTGCAGGCCGGTATCCGACCATACCACATCGGCTGAGATCACGTATTCCTTTACGGGGCTGAATGCCATCGGAAATGAAATAAATGAACATTTCCTGCAAATTATTTACCAGCATGATCTTTCAGATTGGGCAGAAGATATCAATCGTTATATTGCGGATCACCGTTAGCCGCTCCGCCGACGGCGCACCCCCACACAATTTATTCATGATCCGGTCGTTGGAGTAAAGTGAAATTGGAAATTCACGCTGACTAATATGAAACCCATCCGCCTGGCCCACCATGTCATTGCCTGCTTGTCGCTGATCTTCGCCCTGCTCTTTCAACCCCGACAATCGCTGGCCCGTACAGCCGATCCGACCGATTCAACCTTTAAAGATTGGTATTATACCCCTACGGGTGTTTTCGGCAGATTACCCCTCGCTAATCCGAAATACAGAACGTATGTGAAGATCACCCGCCCGTCGGCCAACCTCGTCACCGTGCAAAAATTCAATCCGGCCGGGATACTGATCAATACATTCTATGTGAATTTTCTCAATGGTCAGATCAGCCTGCTTACGCAAACCAACCAATGGGGTGAATCTTTCGACTCGACCTGGTTTAAACCCGACGGGCCCGGTCAGTTCATCGTCACGGAAAAACTGCGCGGTGTCAACCCCAACCTTCCCTGCAAGGCATTGCGGTTAACGTATAAAAACAACCTGTTGCAGGATATGCTTTGTTTGACGGATTCCACCAAACCCGGTCCCAACCAGGAAGGGGTGGCGCATTACGTATACGAACGATACAGCGATCCGGCCTTATTCGGCCTCATTAAAACAGCAACCTATTTCACCGACATCGATATGCCAGCCATCTCCCGGAATACGGGCTGCCACAAACTGGTCAATGAGTATGATAAAGACGCCAACCTGGTCGACATTTCGACTTACGGGCCCGATGACAAACCTATGGCCGACCAATGGGGCGCCTTCAGGACCAGGATGAAATATGATCATGATGACAACCTGACGGAGACCGATTACTTCGATGGGAAAGGGTCGCTGACCACTACCGCCTACGGGTACGCCCAGGCAGTAAAGGAATATAAAAAAGGCTTTGTCACAAAAGAAACGTTCTATAACAGAGACAACATCATCATTACGGCGAGCCGCCTGGCCGACTCCGTCGCCATCATCGAACACCGGTACGATCAGTCCGGCAACGAGACGGAGAGGGATTACTATGATCCGCTGGGACAGGACATGGACAATACCGAAGGCATGCATAAGATATTGTTGGAATATTCAGCCAACGCCATGCTGATCCGCGGAAGGGGTGTCTCCATTCATTCGTCTCAGGCTACAAAAATCGTGACATACGTCTGGACCCGGTTTACCCGCGATGAAAAAGGCCGGGAGATAGCCACTTCCGATATATCAGAAAACAACCTGGTAATACCCAACCGGGAGGAAGGCGCTAATATCACTAAGTATCGATATGACAATTGGGGCCGGGTCGTCTCGACTTCCTTTTGGCAAAACGATTCTGTCAAAACACTCGGGTTGGATGGATACCATGAAAGGATTTCCCGGTATAACGAAGATGGACAATTGATAGAATCCGACAACTATGACGAACAAGGCAAACCTACCAAATCCTTTACCGGCTATTCAAGACAGGTCATCCATTACAATGACCAGGGGCTGGTGTCGGAACTTGAATATGATGACGGCAATACCCCGGTATTAATGGAAGACAAAAACACCTATAGTTCGCATTTTCATAGTGTCCGATATAAATATGATTGGTTCAACAGGGTCAGGCAACTGGATTATTATGATTGTGCGGGCCAGCCGGTCAATGCATTACTGTGGTTCCCCGATAACAAAAATCTGACCGGCCAGCGACTGGAATTCAAATATGCCGGGCCGGCCCTCGCGGAAGAGGATATCCACGACCTGGGTGATATCGCCCAGCCGGTGGTGCTCGATTGCATGTTTGGAAAATTTGTACCCCCCTCCGGCGTGGCCAGGATACCGGTAAAATATTTACAGCGGTGGCATAGCAGCAAGCCGGCGAAGACCTATCATGGCAGTATCCAGCCTACCTCCCCATTTTATGATGACCAGATGGCCTTTATCGGTCAGGACAGCATCCTGATTTTTTTGAATGGCTACGCTTCGAGACTAACAGGGATGGCCTGTGCGGAATTATACCGGCTGGCCCGGGTAAATAAATTTTATCAGCTCGATGGCGTGATCACGGATTACTATATCGACAATGATTCGGTGGCGGAACGCCTTACCTATGACGCCGGGGATCTGACCGGCCCCTGCATTTTTTATTATCCGAATGGCCAGATAAAGGAGATGGGACTCTACGGCAAGAACGCAAGAACAGGGAGATGGGAGTATTTCTATGACAACGGCCAAAAGGAAAAGACGATCATTTTCACCGATATGGGCCCGCGTTTGCTGGAGTGTTACTCGCCCAATGGACAGGTCCTTGCCGAAAAAGGCAACGGCCGGTTTGAAGGGACTGTGCTGACCAACACGCTGTCAAGCCCTATTCAATACCCCGTGAAAGGCCCGATTAAAGACGGCCTGGCCGACGGGGAATGGACCGCGTACAGCCAGTTCATTGAGGGGCCGTCTAATGTAGAAGTCTTTTCCGCGGGAAATTTCAAATCCGGGACTTCCTTATCCCTGTCCGGCAAAACCAAATACGACAAAACCTGCGTCAGCCGTTTCGAAAGTCTTCATCCTTATGAAAAGCTCGACTACTATGGCCAGACTGTTAGCTGTGCCGACAGCGGCCCGAACTCATTTTCTGCGGATGCATTCGCCGGGCTTAAGCAAGGCTTCAAAAATGTCCTGCAAACCGGTCAGTACAAGGATTATACCGGGTGGGTTTTTCTGGACCTGCTCATCGGTACCTCAGGCGAGATAGACCAGAAGGTTGTCCGGTTATCACAGCAAAATGATGCCTTTGAGAAGGGCATCCGCGACATGCTGGATCATGTGCAGTATCAGCCGTGGAGCCGCAAGGGCCAGAATATGGCTTATGAAAAATTCTATATCGTCCTGGTAGGCGGCGGCAACTTCGTCATTCCGGAAGAACTACTGACCAACGAGAGGCGCGTCTTCCGTTAGCTCCTCCGTCGGCCCCGCAAGCCGTCCGCGCCCCCCGCGCCAGAACTTCGCTGCACTCGGTTATTCCGCCCTCAAACTCTCCACCGGATTCGCCGTCGCCGCCCGGATAGCCTGCCAGCTCACCGTCACGAGCGCGATCAACACCGCGCCGCCGCCCGCTACCGCATAGATCCACCACGACATCGGCACGCGATAGGCGAAATCCTGCAGCCAATGGCGCATGAAATAATACGCCACCGGCGAAGCAATCACAATGGCGATCACCACCAGCCGGACAAAATCCACCGACAGCATCGACACGATGTCCGTTACCGAAGCTCCCAGCACCTTCCGGACGCCGATCTCCTTTGTCCGCTGCTCGGCGATGAAGGCCGCCAGCCCGAAGAGACCCATACAAGAAATAAATATAGCGATAGCCATGGCGATGTTCATGATCCGGGCAGTCTTCTGCTCCTTCTCATATAGCCGGGCAATCGTCTCGTCGAAAAAGCTGTACTCGAATTTTTTGTCGGGATAGACTTCCTTCCAGGCTTTCTCCATCCGGGCCAGTATCGCCGACAAATGATCCGCCGATTGACCGCTGGTGGACAATTTTACACTGACCTCCCTTCCCCATCCCGGCTCCGTACTTAAGAAAAAGGGCGTAATCGGTTCGTGCAGCGACTGCGAATGAAAATCCCGGATGACCCCTACGATCGGGCCACCCGCATTGCCCCATCCGATATCCACCAGGTGGCCCAACGCATCCGCCGGATGCTTGAAACCCAATTGCCGCGCACAGGTCTCATTGACGAGGAATTCTTTGATGGTATCCGAAGGGAACAGGTTGCGGCCTGCCACGATGTGCATTCCGTAGAGAGGAACATAGTCCGTATCGCTCATATCCAAAGAGGCACTGACCTTGTGGTCTGTAGTCCCTTTGATTTCGATAAAAGTACCGGGGTGCCCTTTGGCCGTAGGCGCCTCCATATGGCGGGTTACCATCTGTACATCCGGCAGCTCCCGGAACTTCTGTGCCAGCACCGCCCGCTTGTCATTGGGTCCGCCCTCATCCGCCTTGATAATGACGATGGCATCATGATCGAATCCCAGGTCCGTATTCAGTACATAATGGATCTGCCGCCCGATGATGATCGTACCGATAATAAAGATCAGCGAAATGGTAAACTGGAAGACGATCAGCGATTTCCGCAAATAGCTTTTACGGTTCAGCTGCTGTATCCCCTGCCCCTTCAGGCTCAGCGCCGGCTGATAGGAGGACAGCACCCTGGCCGGATAGAACCCCGCCAGCAGACAGGTGACCACCACCATTACCGCCAGGAACAACAGCGTAGACCCCTGAAAAACGTCCAGCTTGACTCCCCGCGGAAGAAGGGACCGCAATGCGACGAGCAAAGGGTCTGCCAGCAACAGGGCCAGTGCCGTGGCGATCAGGACGATCAGCAATGCCTCGCTGAGAAATTGCAGGATGATCGCCGGCCGTCTGCCGCCCAATACTTTGCGGACCCCTATCTCCCGCGCCCTTTGTACGGATTGTGCGGTGGTCAGATTGATAAAATTGATCGCCGCGATCAGCAGGATAAAGGCAGCAATCGCCGCCAGCCCATATAAGGTCGGCAGGCTGGCCTTCCGGGCGAAATCATCATCGTATTTTTCATTGAAATGAACATCCGCCAACGGCTGCAGCACCAGCGCCGTATTATATTCCTTGGGACCCACCTTATGCCGCGCCATAAAGGCCGGCAGCTGACGCTCTACCTGTGCCCTGGTAACACCGGGCGCCAGCTTGACGATCGACTGCACATCATAATCCCACATCCCCCAGGAATTATCAAACTGGTCTTTTAAAAAACTATGCGCGAGCGTAGAATAGGAAATGAAGTCGCCAAAAGCGTAATCACTACGCTGATCCCAGTCTGCCACGATACCCGACACCGTCACCCGTAGTGAATCCTTATAGATCAATTGCCGCCCAAGCCAATGGTCGGGGCTTTGCAGCCCAAAATATTTCGTGGCCTCCTTCCGTGACAATACAACCTTATATGGATCGTTCAGCGCCGTTGCCGCATTGCCCGCCAGCCACTGATAGTGAAAGATGTCGAAGAACTGCGGCTGCGCGATAATGATCGGCGATGCCTCCTCCCCGCGCTTTGCCTCGTCGAAGACCTGGTTTTCCCTCCCTTCACGCGGCACGCTGACCGCTGAATACAAATTGTCAAAAGCGGCTACTTCTTCGAAGCCGCTTAGCTCCGCGCGCGCTGCATTCGGCAGCGCCGTGGTGACGAAACCGAATGAATGTTCCCCATCGGGACCGGACGAGATCGCCACAAACCGGTAGATCCTGTCCCCATCCGGATGAAAGCGGTCATAGCTGAGTTCGAAACGAACCAGCAGGAAAATGATCAGGCAGACGGTGATGCCCAATGTCAGCCCCAGCACATTGATGCTCGTGTTGACTTTATGACGCACCAGGTTGCGCCAGGCCGTCCTGAAGTAGTTTTGGAACATGGTGCTGTCTTCGCCACCAATGCCATGCCCTTTTCCTTTTCAGTTGACTATCATTAAATTATAGTTGATACCCGCCGATCAACTGTCCTCTTTCGATACAGCGGGTGTTCGTATCCTGGCAGCCGCCGGAATCCGCTGCCCGAATCCCCGTCTTCGGCCGCCGGACATTTAGTAGCTTTGATAGCCATGCGCCTATTATCCTCTTGCCATTCCCTCATGCTGTGCCCGCTGTTGCTGATCGCCCCGCTGGCCCATTCACAGCAGCCACCGGCCCACACCCAGCAACCGCGCCGGGATACAGTCATCCTGCACTTTGGTTTCGACCGGTTTGCTGTAGAACCAACCTATGATAGCGTAGCGTTGAACCACTATTTCAACAGCCCTGACTTTAACCGCAAATACATCGACTCCGTATATATCACCGGCTACACCGACACCATCGGGACTGACGCCTACAACCGGAAGCTCTCGGACCGGCGCGCCTTCGCCGCCTCCCGATGGCTGGACGCGGAACTGGCCAATACGACTCGTCATCCCCCCCGGACCCACATTCCCCAGCTCGATATAGCATTGGGAAAGGGCAAGGCCCATACCCTGCAACTCAGCGACAGCGCCAACCGCCGCGCAGAGATCGTTATCTATTATCACGTCGATCCGGCACTAGCCGCAGCTCCGGCCAACCCCGACGCCCCGACGCACCCCGCCGATACAGCGGTCGCGCTACATAGGGACTCCACCCAGCCCACCGCCGTCATCTCCCTGCCCATCAATTTTGTCGTCGATACCCCCGTCCCCACGGATGCCACCCAGCTTACCCTGCCCCGTTATGTCGACCAGCTGCGAAAATATGCCGACCACCGCATGGAGATCGACGGCTTCTGTAACTCCCTGGGACCTCTCAGCGGCGCCGATGACCCGCTGTTCAAGCTGTCCGTCAACCGGGCAAAATTTATTTATGATTACCTGATCAAGGCCGGGTTCGATCCCGCTAAGCTCACCTACAAAGGCATGGGTAATGCCTCCCCCGTCAATCCCGACCCCGTCACCAGACAGCAAATGGATGCCAACATGCGCGTCGAAATAAAGGTGTATTGATCACAATTGCTTAATTACCGGCTGTGCCCTTTATGCTTTAACTTGTAGCTACCATTTCATCATTAAACCTCCATCAATATGTCAACTCCCGTCAAAACCTCCCAAGCGGAACTGATCACTCACCGGATCCATTTCGATCCCTTTGCCGCAGCCAAAGCCGCCAACACCCGACTCCCTGCCGTTCAGATCCCTGCCACGTTCTGGAGCGGATTGCAGCCCACTGTCAACCGTATCACCGTCAAGGCCGGCACTCCATTGCCGAAGGCCGATGTTCTCGTCATTACCTGGACCACCGCGGAAGCGCAGACCCTCTCTGCCGTCTTCACATCCAACCATGATTTCCAGGCCACCTGGTACCCCTATACCTATGGCGCCAAGGCTTTACTGAGCGAAATTCCTGCCGCACTCCTCAACGAAAAGGCCAATGCGGACAGCCTGGGGAAAGGCATCATCGGTTATTTCAATGTGGTGACGGTGAATGGAAAGACCGTCGTACTCTTCAAATCGGAGCTGCATCCTTCGGAGGATGGGAACCAATTGCCGGTCATCGGTCTCATCAATCAGGCCGCAGCTGAGGTGGCCCCTTCGCTGCTGATCACCACCGGGACGGCCGGCGCCATCGGATCATCCCTGGAGGCAGGCGATGCAGTCATCACGAATACGGCAAGATTCTATCTCACCAACCCGGCGAGCTATGCCGCCTATCCGGGTATCACCAACAGCGTGCAGCTGACGGCGCCTCCCATCACCTTTTCATCGACATATATCACCAAATGCAATCAGCAGATCACTACACTGATCGAGCCCGATCTCACAACGATAGCTAAGGAAAAGGATTACCCCGGTCCGACCCGCAACCCCACCATCTTTTACAACAATGTCCCCGGGACCAAGGTATTCGACGTCGTCTCTTCCAACGGCTTTTCGCTCGATGACAAGAATGACACCGACGGATTGCAGCAGCTCGGCTCCGTCAATGACATGGATGACGCTTTTATTTTCTATGGGCTGGCGCAAAATGCGGGTACGGCAAAGCTGCCCTGGCTGTCCATCCGGAATATCTCCGAGCCCCAGGCCCCCAATCTGTCGAAGACCACCCTGACCGAATGGGAGAATATGTATGATGCGTATGGAACGTATACGACATACAATAGTGCTTTGGGGTGCTGGGCAGTGATCTGCGGGTTGTGACCTTGCGCCGGTTGCGCGGCTCCGGGGGCTTGCGCCGGCGCCGGCAGCTTGCATCTGCCGCGGAGTCTTGCGCCGGCGCCCCCCATTTCGTATCTTCGGGAAACACCAAAACCTGTGGTATGACCGTCCAACAGATCATGACCGAACTGAAGTCCATGGGCAGCGACAGCATTCGGACCCTCCTGATGAAACATGGGATCAAAGAGCCCCTCTTTGGCGTCAAGGTCGAGCACCTGAAGACCATCCAGAAGAAAGTCAAAAAGGACTATCAGCTGGCGAAAGACCTGTATGCTACCGGCAATGCCGACGCCATGTATCTCGCGGGGCTGATCGCCGATGACGCTCACATGACGGCCGCCGATCTGCAAACCTGGGTCCGCCAGGCCGTGTCCCAAAACATCAGTGAATATACCGTTCCCTGGGTCGCCGCCGGCAGTCCCCATGGCTATGAACTTGCCCTGCAATGGATCGATTCCCCCGATGAGCACATTGCCGCCGCAGGCTGGGCCACCCTCCGCGATATTGTCGCCCTCCGTCCCGATACCGCGCTCGACCTCCCCGCGCTGAAAGCCCTCATCGCCCGGGTCGTGACAACCATTGCCGCTGTCGATGACCGCGTCCGGATGATGATGAACAGTTTTATCATTGCCCTGGGTTCCTACGTGACCGCCCTCTCCCCCGACGCGATCGCCGCAGCCAAAAAGATCGGCACCGTCATAGTCGACATGCACGGAAGGGCCTGCAAAGTTCCCGATGCCGTCGCCTACATCGACAAGGCAAAGAGCAAAGGAACGCTGGGCAAAAAGAAGAAGATGGTGAAGTGCTGAGCGTTAACATCTCTTTCTCACATCCCTAACAATCCTTTAGCGATTCCCCCTCGCAATCCCCACACACCCTGTGCTTTATACATTGTTTAACAGACGGTACTAAACGAACCGCACCAACCGGCGTTCTATATACTGTACAATAATTCATCATCAAATAACTTGAAACAAATGAAAATGAAAATCGGGGTAGCGTTGCTTGGTGCGGTTGCAGTCATCGGCAGTGTGTCCCTTTTCGCGCATGGGTTAGCAGGCGGCCTCGGCATCACGGCCAACAAGCCATTCAACAGTATCACCGATACCGGCTCCGCACCCATTTTTAAAACATCCTATGCCGGAGCTCCTGCAACCACAGTTCAACCGGTAGACTTCGAAAAAGCCGCCTCACTGGCCGTGCCTTCCGTCGTTCACATCAAGACCCTCACGAAACTCAAGGAGACAGCAGGCCGGCAACAACCCGGCGAAGACCAGGACCCGATGGGAGAAATGTTTAGGCACTTCTTCGGCGACGGTGGCGGCGGCGGCCGCGAATTCCAGCAGCAGTCTCCTGACCAGCGCGCTTCGGGTTCCGGCGTCATCATCAGCCAGGACGGGTATATCGTTACCAACAATCACGTCGTCGACGGCGCAACGGAAATCACCGTGACGATGAACAACCGTTCGAACTATACGGCCAAGGTCATCGGCACCGACCCCAACACCGATCTCGCACTCATCAAGATCGAAGGCAAAAACCTTCCCGTCATGGCCATCGGCAACTCCGATGACGTCAAGCTGGGACAATGGGTCATGGCCATCGGTTATCCCCTGAACCTGGACGTTACCGTGACGCAGGGCATCGTTAGCGCTAAATCCAGGAACATCGGCATCAACCAGGCCGCCGCACCCGTGGAAGCCTTCATTCAGACAGATGCCGCCGTTAATCCCGGCAGCAGCGGTGGCGCCCTCGTCAACACCAACGGCGAGCTCGTGGCGATTAATTCCGCTATCGCTTCGCCGACCGGCGCTTTCGCAGGATACGCCTACTCTATTCCCTCTAACCTCATGAAGAAAGTCATCGGTGACATCATGAAGTATGGTTCCGTCCAGAGAGGTTACATCGGCATCAGCATGGCCCCGGAAGGACTCGAAGACGCAAAGAAAAAGGAATTAGGTATCAATACAGATGTAGATGGCGTATATGTGATGGAGGTAGCTCCCAAAGGCGCCGCCGCTCAGGCAGGCCTGCAGAAAGGTGACGTCATTGTCAAGGTCAATGGCATCAAAGTAGACGAGAACGCACAGCTGGCAGAGCTCGTCGCCCGCCAGAAACCCGGTGATAAGGTCAGCCTCACCTTCGTCCGTAATGGATCCCAACAGAGCGTTGACGTAACGCTGCAAGGAAAGATGAGCGAATTCGCCAGCATGAAATCGGCTGCGGTTCAGTCCATGGGGGCGGACTTCTCCGATCTCAGCAAGGATGACGCCGCCAAATTAGGCGTCGACGGCGGAGTCGTAGTCAACAATCTCAAAGAAGGTGGCGTACTGAGCAATCAGACCAATATGCGCCCCGGCTTTATCATCACCAAAGTAGGCGACCAGCCCGTGAAGAGCGTCGATGAATTCAGGGACGCCCTCAGCAAACAAGGCAGCAACTTCCAGATCCAGGGTATCTATCCCGACAGCAGGGAAGCATACTACTACGGCATCAACGATTTCAAAAAGTAAAGAGGTTTGTTTTGAGGTTATATGGTAAAACCGCTTCCCGAAAGGGGGGCGGTTTTTTTCGTACACCTAATGTATCGAAACCGAACGGTAACGGCGGCGGGCAAGGTCTTACCAGCTTAACAGCCAGCGGGATATGAAGCTGGCATATTTTTTCCGGCTGAGTATTCTTTCATCCAACCATCTGCCATGCTTAAACATTATTTAAGAATAGCCCTGCGCTATTTCCGGAACCACAGGGTATTTACCGTCATCAATGTGTTAGGCCTGGCCATGGGCATCTGCGCCTGTATCATCATCTTTTTGATCGCCCGCTACGACCTGAGCTTCGATAAGTTCCATCCCGACGCGGACCGAATCTACCGGATCGTCGGCGAGGTACAGGAAGAGGGAGGGAATAACTATTTCATCAACAGTCCATTCGATGAGATGGCCGGCATCGAGCATGACATTCCGGGCTTCGAGACCCAGGTAGGCTTTCATGCGTGGCGGGAACCCGTCACCATCCCCGCGACCGGCGAAAAGCCAATGCGGCAATTCGCTGGCAGTCAGCCTGGCGATACTTATACGGACAAGGAAGTCCTGACGGGTCCGGCTTTTTTCAGCCTTTTCCCGCATCAATGGATGGTGGGCAGTCCGGCGGTGCTGGATGCACCCAACAGGGTCGTACTGGCGGAGAGCTCGGCGCGACAATATTTCGGCAATGGCCCCCTGTCGGAAATGATCGGGAAGACCGTCATCTATTCGGACAGCCTGCCGGTCACGGTGGCGGGTATCGTCAAAGACTGGAACAAACTGACGGACCTGGGCTATACCGATTTTATTTCCATTTCGACTGCGCCAAACAGCTGGCTCCGCAACCGGATCCCTACCGCCGACTGGCGCAGCCTGCGTCCGCATCGCTCGCAGGCTTTCGTTAAGCTGGCGCCAGGCACGACCCCGGCGCAGGTGAATGCGGCGCTGAACAAGTTTATCCACCAGCATCATATCCTCTTTGGCCCTACTAAGAACGCCTATCCCCGCTACTACCTGCAGCCGTTGAGCGCAATACACTATACGCCCGATTTTCACCCGACCGACAGCGGCGATGATTTCCGCAAAGCCTATCTCCCCATGCTTTACGCCCTCATGGGGGTTTCGGTGTTCATCCTCGTGCTGGCAGTCATCAATTTCATCAACCTGTCTACAGCTCAATCCCTGCAACGGATGAAGGAGGTCGGTATCCGAAAGGTCATGGGTAGCAGCCGGAAAGGACTGATCCTGCAATTCCTGGTAGAGACGCTGCTGATGACGGGTGCTGCCGTACTCCTGTCGCTGTTGCTGGTCAGGCCGGTGCTTGCCGCATTCAGCCAGTATATTCCCCAGGGGGTAGCCTTCCACCTATGGGATGGAGGGACCCTATTGTTCCTGCTGGCGATCACCCTGGTGACGACGCTGGTGGCCGGTTATTATCCCGCCCGCCTATTGTCATCCTACCTGCCGGTGCTGAGCCTCAAAGGATCGCTGGACAGGGCGGGCACGGGAGGTGCCGCGCTGCGCAAGACGCTGATCGTCTTCCAATTCGCGATCTCGCTGGTGTTCATCATCGGCTCCCTGGTCATCGCCCGCCAGATCCGGTATATGCGCGATTCAGATAAGGGATTCCAAAGCGATGCCATCCTGACGGCCAATAATTGGCAGGCCGGAGATAGGAAAATGCGATTGTTTGCCGAATCGGTCAGGAGAATAACAGGAGTCCAGGCCGCT